>JAZOSC010000061.1:0-5930 GCA_045656925.1 Eubacteriales bacterium
TGGCGCGCTGCGCCGCAGCGGGATAAGGAGAAACAATGAAGGTGATGATATTGGGGCTGTTCGGCGTATCGCTGGCAACAGCACTTGCGGAAATGCTTCTCATCGGCCGGGAGGGGCGCGGCATCAAGCTCACGCTCCGCCTGATGACCTCACTGGCCATATTGCTGGTGATGCTGTCACCGTTGATGCGCTTTTTACATGGAAATTACGATGTGTCCCTTGATAGCCTGGCAGGCGAGCAGAATACCGCACCGCAGGAAGCATATCAGACGGTATTTGAAAATGCCGTGTCGGTAGGAAGCGCGCAGCTGCTCTGCGAGGGGGTTTCGCATTTCCTCTCAACAGAATTCGGCATTGACAAGGCGCACGCAACAGTGCAGGCACTGTTTTCGGAGGATGGTACCCTGCAGACGGTATCCGTCAGGCTGTCGGGCGGTGCGCTTCTCACAAACCCCGACGAGATCAGCAAGGCGCTTGCAGAAAAGCTTGCCTGCAGAGTGGAGGTCAGATAATGCAAAAAACAACAGAAAAACATGCCCGTGGATTTTTTACCTTTTTAACGGGGCGCGCCAAGCTATGGGTGGTGGTGCTTATCGGTGCACTTGGCATTCTCCTGCTCCTGTTCGGCATCACGGACACAAGCAAGGTGGGGAACGCGACCGAGGATTCACTTGGCATACGCGTTGATGAGCTGCACAGCTATCAGACGTCACTTGAAAAAGAAATCGAGGTGCTTTGCGAGTCGGTTGTGGGCGTATCAGATTGCACCGTGATGGTCACGCTTTCCCGCGGCTATACCGTAGCATACAGTCGGGATGGCGGCGGCGATCCCGCCACGGTGGGGAACGGCAGCAGCGAGGAGGCACTCTTTGACAGTCTTTCACCGCCCGCAGTTGCCGGTGTCGGCATTGTCTGCCGCGGTGGGCGCGACGCACAAGTGCAGGGATTGCTTATCGAGCTGGTTTCCACCGCACTCGGCATATCAAGCGCACGTGTATTTGTCACGGGAAAATAAAAAAAGCCGCACACGGTGCGGCTTTTTTACTGTAACGTACAAAATCCATGCAAGGCTTGCAATGCCCCGCCTCACAGCGGTATCATATTCACCACGGTGGTAAAAATGCCCATCAAGAAGCCAATGACAGCTCCGAGCCAGATAACTGCATTCAACTCCCTACGCATGACCGAAAGAAACAGATGCTCAAGGTCCTGCGGCGGCATCGCGGCAACGCGCTTTTCCACAATCTCTGCAATATGGAAGCGGGAAGCGATCGCATCTGCGTGATCGCTGATCAGGCGACGATATACAGAGCCTAACAGTGCTGCCATCTGCTCGCGGTCACCAAACATTTCGCCGATGGGCTTGGCTTCCATTTTCGAAATCTCGTGATCAAGCACCTCACGAAGCTTCACGCGCCCCTCGCCGTCAAGAAAGCCTGTCACACGGTCTGCAAGCGGCACGGCAAGAGAGGCGACGGTAGACTCATTTAAAAACATACCGAGCAACGGATTGCGTTGCGTGATGCCTGCGGCAAGATTCGCGCCCTCTTTTTTAAAGATTTCCGCCATGTCAAGTGAGCCGATGCCCGCAACCACCTTATCGGTCAGCATATCAAGCAGCTTTTCACGACCGATCTGATAAGAATCTCCCACCAGGGCTTTTCCCGCATCACTGACGGGAGGAAGCGAGAGGATACCGCCCACAATGGTGTTCGTCAGCTCATCGGAAAGCAGTGCGCGACGCAAATCCTCCTTGCGAACCAGCTTTTCGCTGACCATACGGCCGAGGGCGGCAGCAAGCGCAGGCTGGCGGCGCGGAATAATACCGGGGGTGAAGGGGATATGCAGCTTGCCGATATGCTTGGTGTAATACGGGCGGAAAAGCATTTTTACTGCAATATAGTTTGTGAATATACCGATAATGGCACCGACCACCGGGCCCGATAAAAATCGGAGAATATCCCAAAAGTCCATAAAAAAAGACTCCTTTCAAACGGGAAATAAAGTACTGCCTTTATGATAGGATTTATTATAACACAAATCGATAAAAAAATCAACCCCCGTGAAAAACCGTCTTGCGAAAGCGCTTAAAATATGTTATTCTATTTATAGTGAAATCATACGCGGGAGGTGACGGTATGTCCGTACGCTTTTTACATACAGGAGATTTGCATCTCGGCAGTGCGCTGACAGGAATGTCCTCTGCAGAAGCGCGCGCATGGCGCGCAGAGCAGCTTGAGGCGCTGCGCGCCATGCTTTCAGAGGCCCGTGAAAGGGGCGCATCACTGTTGCTGTTTGCAGGCGATGTTTTTGATACACCCACGCCCGATGCCGCCCTGGTACAAAGCTTTTTTGCAATTTTACATGAGATTGCACTACCCGCTGTCATCGCCCCGGGCAACCACGATTACTTTTTAAAAAACGGTGCTTATGACTGCACCGCGCGCCCTGAAAACGTCTTTATTTTCAGCGAGGAGGCCTTGGCATCTGTTCCCTTCCCCGCGCTTGGCATCACGGTCTTTGGCTACGCCTTCCGACAGGAGACCCACGCTGCGCCGACACTCCCTGCAAAAAGCGAGCTGCCGCGCGACACCGTCAACATCCTGCTCGCACACGGCGTGGTGGGCGCACCCACCTCTCCCTACGCACCAATCACAGGTGCCTCACTTGCAAATGCAGGCTTCGATTATGCCGCACTCGGCCACGTGCATCTGCCCGATGCCCCCCGTCGCTTCGGCAATACGGTCACCGCATACTGTGGCTTTTTTGCGGGACGCGGCTTTGACGAAACGGGCGCAGGGCACGCAAACCTCGTCACGGTGGACGGCGCACGCATTGAAATTTTACCGCTTGAGAGCACCGCCTATCAATTTCACATCATAGAAGCAGACTGCACAGGGCTTACAAACGGCGAGGAGGTGCGCCGCCTTGTGGCAGACCAACTAAAGGCTGCATCGTTCCCCCGAAAATCGGCAGTACGCATGCTGCTGCTCGGAGAGGTGGGGGCCGACTGCATGATTTCCACGCACGCCCTCATTCGTCTTGGCGCAGATCTTTCTCTGTTTGAAATCAAGGATAAAACCTTACCGCTTTTTGACCGTGCCAGATTACTGCATGAGCCGTCCTTGCGCGGCGCCTTTTACCGCGCCATGCAAAAGCACCTTGCCAACGAGGACGAGGAAGCCCGTGCCATTGCTGTCGATGCACTTCGCTTCGGACTTGCCGCCCTGGCAGGAAAGGAGGTGCAGTGATGCGTATTTTGACGGTGACTGCCACAGAATTCGGACTTTTCAAAAACAAGCACTTCTCCTTTGACAAGGAGCTCTCACTCATAACGGGCGCAAATGAAAGCGGAAAAAGCACGCTGCAGGCGCTCATAATCTTTTTACTCTACGGCTTCCCGCCCCGTGACCAGACCGAGCGCGCGCTGCGCCTGTCACGTGATGGCAAACGCGCAGCAGGTGAAATGACCTTTACCCTTCGTGAAGGCACCTATCGCATCCGCCGTACCTATCTGCTGCGCAGTCTTTCGGGACGCTCCGCCCCCCTCGAGGAATGTGAGGTAACCGATGCCGCAGGTCAGCGGGTAGATTTAGGCGGCAAGCAGCCGGGGGAATATTTTTTAGGAATCCCCCGTGAAATATACGAAGCCACAGCGCTTTCGAAGCAATCCGAAATCGATACTGTTACAGATGCATCCACGGGTGATGCTATAAGCAATCTTTTATTCCTTGACGCAGGCGGTGCGGGACTTGACACGGCACTCCGCTTACTGGATACCGCGCGCCGCGAGCTTGTGCATAACAGAGGACAGGGCGGATTGCTTCATACCCTCAAGGATGAACGGGCCGCGATCGAAGGCGACCTGCACGAGTCGAAAGCGCGCGTGACCAGGCTGCACGAGCTGCGCGCCAGAATTTCCCAGCTCACGGTGGATTTACAAGATAAGGAACGTGCCTTATCCGCACTCGAGGCGCAGACGCGCGCCGGTGAGCTTGAAGCGCTCTTAAACCGCTTTGCAGCACTCCATCAGGCAGAGGCGGAGGAAGCGCGCCTGCATACAGCACTGCACGCAGGCAAGGAAAAAGCACGACAGGCCCCCCGTATTACCCCCGATACATTGACAGCATTACAGCAAACAATTTCACAACAGGCCGCATTGGCACAGGAGCACGATGCACTGCTTGCACGCGCCGACGAGGCCGCCGCCACGCATAAGCATATCACCGAAGGCAAGCTTTACAAAAAAATAGAGTCCTTTGGCGGTGTCAAGAGGCTTGACACCTCGGTAACACGTCTGCAAAAACGGCAAAACCGACTGACGCTGCTCCTTGCCGTGCTTTTTACACTCGGTGTCGGCCTGCTCGCGCTATCATTCGTTCTCCCCACGCATCAGCCCTTACTTTTTGCCGCAAGCGGCTGCTTACTGCTTGCCGCCGCTGCTGCGCTTGGCGGCAAACTCCACACCCGTCATCAGCTTTTTGCAATTTGCAAAGCTGTAGAGCTTCAGTCACCACAGCTGATACCCACCCTGCTGGCCACGCATCTTGCCGCCAATCACAGCGCAGAATCCTGCCTGCAAGCAAGAGAATCGCATCTCGCAAACGCCGCCCTGCTTGCCGAAAAAATGGCAGAAACAACGCAGACGCTCGCTGCCACGGCAACCACACTGGGGCTGCCTGCCGACACGGCTGCCGAGGCTCTGCTGCAGCACGCCCTCGCCTTAGCAGCTGCGGAAAATCAGGAAAACGCCGCAACTGTCACGCTGCAAACGGCGCTTGCCGCGGCGCATGCAAGGCGCGAAACGCTTGCGGCCGAGCTTGGCGCGCTTGACGAAGCCGCCCTGCGCGCGGAGCAACGCGCCCTGGGCGAGGATATTTCCCCACTCACAGCCGACGAGTCCCTGCGTCACCGCACCTTTTTAACCGAGGCCAAGGCAGGACTTTCCGCCAAGCTTCTTGACGCCGCACGCGAAGAAGCAGCCATTGCCGCAAAGGAAAACGACGTATCTGCCCTGGAGGCTGCGCTGGCAGAAAACAAGCTTCGCGCCCAATCCGCCACCGAAAGGCTTGCCGCCATCAAGCTGGCAGAAAGCGTGCTTGAGGAGGCAAATGACGCGCTGCACCAGGATTTACTGCCGCGCATTGTAAACGAGGCCTCTCGCATATTAGCTGCGCTGACAGACGGCCAATATCAAACGCTCTGCCTGACCTCGGACTTTTCGGTATCACTGGAGGCTGATAACGGCACCTATCCGCTATCCTCGTTCAGCGCAGGCTGTCGCGATGCCGTCGGTCTTGCACTGCGCCTGGCGCTGACGCGCGTCATTACAAAGGAGCCGTTACCCCTGCTTCTTGATGAGGTCACTGCCAGACTTGACGACACTCGCGCCGACAGTCTGCTCTCCATTCTCTCCCGTCTGGCAGGGGAAGGCGCACAGATTCTGCTCTTTACCTGCCACACGCGCGAAGCGACCATGCTTCAGGCGGCGGGGGCGGCTTATACAGGCATTTCCCTCTCGGCGGAAAGCAGCTGCCGTGCTTGACAAGCACACCTGACGGTGCTATACTGTAACAGACGAATTATACCATGAGGTAACATAAATGGAAACTATCGACCTGCGAACGGTATCGACTGCGGCACTTGCCTATCTTGGCGATGGCGTGCTGGAGCTTTACGTGCGCCGCGCATTGGTGGAAAAGGGCTACGGATCCGCCAAAGCCTTAAACACCCACGCAAGGGATTTTGTCTGCGCCCCCGCACAGGCGGCGGCAATGGAGCGACTGCTCCCCCACCTTTCGGCAGAGGAGGAAGCAATTTTCAAGCGCGGCCGCAACATCGGCCACACGAGAACCCCCAAAAATGCCACGGTTGCCGAATACCGCAGCGCCACGGGCATGGAGGTGCTATTCGGCTATCTCTTTGCGGCG
>JAZOSC010000062.1:0-5420 GCA_045656925.1 Eubacteriales bacterium
TCGGTATCGGGGTTAACACCCTTAATTGCAGGAATGTCAAGGGGAGAGGGCATATAGTCAAGAACAGCGTCAAGAAGCTTCTGAACGCCCTTGTTCTTGTACGAGGTGCCACAGATAACGGGAACGATCTCGTTATTGATGGTCGCGCGACGAAGCGCAGCCTTCAGCTCCTCGATGGTGATTTCCTCATCCATCAGGAACTTCTCCATCAGCTCGTCATCGGTTGCACAAATTGCCTCAACCATGGCGGCGCGGTATTCCTCAGCCTGCTCTCTCATATCCTCCGGGATAGGCTCAACGCGCATATCCTTGCCCATATCGTCATAATAAACGTCTGCCTCCATGTTCATCAGGTCGATGATGCCGCGGAAAAGCGACTCGGAGCCAATGGGCAGCTGGATCGGAACGGCATTTGCCTTCAGACGATCCTTAATCATACCGACAACGCGGTAAAAGTTAGCGCCGTTGATATCCATCTTGTTGACGTAGCACATACGCGGTACGCGATACTTGTCCGCCTGACGCCAAACGGTTTCAGACTGAGGCTCAACACCGCCCTTTGCACAAAGGACAGTCACAGAGCCGTCAAGCACACGCAGCGAGCGCTCTACCTCTACGGTAAAGTCAACGTGGCCGGGGGTATCAATGATGTTGATGCGGTGGCCCGCATCCTTCTGGCCAACACGCTCGGTGTGCGTCCAGAAGCAGGTGGTAGCAGCGGAAGTGATGGTAATACCTCTCTCCTGCTCCTGTGCCATCCAGTCCATGGTTGCAGCACCCTCGTGCGTTTCACCTATCTTGTGGGTTTTACCCGTGTAGAACAGGATACGCTCCGTCGTGGTGGTCTTACCGGCATCGATGTGCGCCATGATGCCGATATTGCGAGTCCGTTGAAGCGGATATTCTCTTGCCATAGCGGAACTCCTTTAATTAATATCTGTAATGGGCGAAGGCCTTGTTAGCCTCTGCCATTCTGTGGGTTTCTTCCTTCTTCTTGAATGCACCACCCATGCTGTTCTTGGCATCCATGATCTCAGCGGCAAGACGCTCTGCCATGGTGCGCTCGCCGCGCTTGCGGGCGAACAGAATGAGCCAGCGAAGACCCAGCGTCTGACGACGCTCTGCGCGGACCTCCATCGGCACCTGGTAGGTAGAGCCGCCTACACGGCGAGCCTTAACCTCCAGAACGGGCATGATGTTTTCAAGAGCTTCGTTAAATACTTCAAGGGGGTTCTGACCCAGCTTCTGCTCAATCATGATGAACGCGTCATACACGATCTTCTGGGCAACACCCTTCTTGCCGTCCTCCATTACATTGTTAACAAGCTTGGTAACAAGCTTGGAACCGTACAACGGATCAGGGAGAACGTCTCTTTTAGAAATACGACCTCTTCTCGGCACTTTACTTCCCTCCTTCATTAAAAATATGAAATCTTCGGTACTCGGGCTTATTCCACCCGTCAGCGTCGCGGGGGCTTGACATAAACATTAAAATTTCTGCTCAGCCGGACGATGCTTTTTTCAATACCTGCTCCCTGATTATTTCTTGGGAGTCTTTGCGCCGTACTTGGAACGGCTCTGCTTGCGGTTTGCAACGCCCTGTGCGTCAAGAGTACCGCGAATGATGTGATAACGAACACCGGGCAGGTCTCTAACACGTCCGCCGCGAATAAGGACAACGGAGTGCTCCTGCAGGTTGTGGCCAATACCAGGAATATAGGTGGTAGCCTCAAGACCGTTGGTAAGACGAACTCTTGCAATCTTACGAAGTGCAGAGTTGGGCTTCTTAGGGCTTGTGGTGGACACCTTGGTGCAAACGCCTCTTCTCTGAGGTGCGCGCTGGTCGGTCTGCTCGTTACGAAGCGTATTCAGTCCTTTTTGCAATACGGGGGACTTGGACTTGTACGTTTTGTCGGTGCGGCCCTGTCTGACAAGCTGGTTAAAGGTTGGCATTTTCTTCCTCCTTCTTAAAAATTTTAATGTTTACGCAAAATGGGCATAGTTAGCCCAAAGCGTTACAGTTTATTATATCATGTTTCTTTTTTTCTGTCAAGATATATACCTTTAAAAGTGATTTTTTCTATTTTGCACAAAATTCATCAGTTTTCAAGGTCGATTTTTGCCGCCTGGGACGATGTTTATACAGCAATATAAACAAAATTTAAAAAATAAAGGCAGCCCCGCCGCACGGTGCGGCGAGGCTGCCCCTTTATAGCTTTAAAAGGATACTGTTTTTATTAAATTTCGCACTCGGAATCATCCGCAACGTCAGCTACGCCAACCCCACGGTAGCAGGTCATGCCCGTACCTGCGGGAATCAGCTTACCGATGATAACATTCTCCTTCAGGCCCATCAGATTGTCAATCTTGCCCTTAATTGCAGCCTCAGTCAGAACCTTGGTGGTCTCCTGGAAGGATGCGGCGGACAGGAAGGACTCGGTCTGCAGAGCAGCCTTGGTAATACCGAGCAGCACGCGGGATGCGGTTGCAGGACGGAGATTTTCGCCTGCGGCGATGCGTGCCTCGATTGTCTTATTGACATCCTCGAAATCCAGAACGTCCATCAGGGTACCAAGCAGCAGCTCGGTATCGCCTGCATCATCCACGTGAACCTTACGCGTCATCTGACGTGCGATAATCTCCACGTGCTTATCGTTTACGCTAACGCCCTGGGAACGGTAAACCTTCTGAATTTCCTCGGTGATATACTCATAGACCTTTTCAAGGCCGCTGATACGCATAATGTCTGCGGGAGCCTTGCTGCCTGCAGTCAGCACCTGGCCGCGCTCAATGCGGTCACCCTCGGCAACCACAATCTGCATGCCGTAAGGAATGGTATACTTATGCATTTCACCGCTTGCCTCGTCAACCACGCTGATTTCGTGTACGTTAACGTTTTCGCCGTGTCCGACACTGTAAATCGTACCCGTCTGCTCACAAATGATTGCAGCCTTCTTGGGAGGTCTTGCCTCAAACAGCTCCTCAACACGGGGCAGACCCTGCGTAATGTCAGTGCCTGCGACACCGCCCGAGTGGAAGGTACGCATCGTCAGCTGAGTGCCGGGCTCACCGATAGACTGTGCGGCAATAATACCGACAGCCTCACCCACGCTGACAGTCTTACCCGAGGACAGGTCAGCACCGTAGCAATGTGCACAGATGCCGTGACGTGCGTGACACTTCAGCAGAGTACGAATCTTGACCTGCTTAATGCCTGCCGCTTCAATCGCCTTGACATGCGCCTCGGAAATCATCGTATCGTTCTCTACAAGAACCTCACCCGTTTCGGGGTGAACGACCTCACCGAAGGTGTAACGGCCAAGGATACGGTCTGCAAGGCTTTCCAAGGGATTGGTGGGATCCTTTACGTTGGAAATCTCCTTAATCCATTCACCGTCGGTTGCATCACAGCAGACCTCGCGCACGATAACCTCCTGCGAAACGTCAACCAAGCGGCGCGTCAGATAACCGGAGTCTGCGGTACGAAGTGCGGTATCGGAAAGAGATTTACGGGAGGAACGGGAGCCCATGAAATACTCAAGAATCTTCATGCCCTCACGGAAGTTCGACTTAATCGGAATTTCCATCGTCTTACCGTTGGTAGCAAACATCGAGCCACGCATTGCAGCAAGCTGACGCATCTGCTGAATAGAACCGCGGGCACCCGAATCTGCCATGATCTTGATGGGGTTGTAGGCGTGGAAGCACTTCATCATCGCGGCAGTTACGTCATCGGTTGCATCCTTCCAAATACGGATAATGGAGTTATAACGCTCCTCATCAGAAAGCAGACCGCGACGGAATGCGGCATTGATACGGTCAACCGTATCCTGTGCGGCATTGATCAGCACAGGCTTCTCCTTCGGTACGCTCATATCGTAGACCGAGATAGAGAAGGAAGCACGGGTGGAATACTTGTAGCCCATCTCCTTGATAGCATCCAGCATTTCCGCACATTCTGCGGCACTGTGACGCTTCAGGCAGTTGTCGATGAGCGCACCGAGAATCTTCTTGACGTTACCCTTCTTTGCCTTCAGAAGCGCGGTATCGATCTCCATTGCAAAAAGATTTTCGGGCTTGCTGCGGTCAACAAAGCCAAGGTCTTGCGGAATGCTGCGGTTGAAGATCAGACAGCCGAGAGAGGTTTCCACAATGCCGCTTCTCATTTCGCCGTTCACCATCTTCTCAAGGCGCACCTTGATGGGTGCATGAAGGCCAAGCACACCGTTGGTGTAGGCCATCTCCGCCTCATCAAAATCGCGGAAGCACATGCCCTCGCCCGGCTCGCCGGGCTTCTCCATCAGCAGATAGTAGGTACCGAGGATCATATCCTGGGTAGGCACAGCTACTGCACGGCCGTCAACAGGCTTCAGCAGGTTATTGGCGGAAAGCATCAGGAAGCGTGCCTCGGCCTGTGCCTCTGCAGACAGCGGCACGTGTACGGGCATCTGGTCGCCGTCAAAGTCGGCGTTGAATGCCGTACATACAAGCGGGTGAAGCTTGATCGCACGTCCCTCAACCAAGACAGGCTCAAACGCCTGAATCGACAGACGATGCAGGGTGGGTGCGCGGTTCAGAAGCACAGGGTGCTCCTTGATAACGTTTTCAAGTGCGTCCCAAACCTCGGGATACTGGTAAGCGCGCTCAATCTTCTTCTGCGCCTCCTTGAGGTTGGTAGCCTTCATCATTTCGGTCAGACGCTTGATTACAAAGGGCTTGAAAAGTTCAAGTGCCATCTCACGGGGCAGACCACATTGATAAATCTTCAGATTGGGGCCGACGACGATAACCGAACGGCCGGAATAGTCAACACGCTTACCAAGCAGGTTCTGACGGAAGCGGCCCTGCTTACCGCGCAGCATCTCGGAAAGAGATTTGAGCTGACGGTTAGAGGGGCCCGTAACGGGCTTGCCGCGACGGCCGTTATCAATCAGTGCGTCAACAGCCTCCTGAAGCATACGCTTCTCGTTACGCACCACAATCTCGGGCGTATGAATCTCCATCAGCTTCTTCAGGCGGTTATTACGCGCAATTACACGGCGGTAAAGCTCGTTGAGGTCAGAGGAAGCAAAGCGGCCGCCATCAAGCTGCGTCATAGGACGGATTTCGGGGGGAAGAACGGGCAGCACATCAAGAATCATCCATTCCAGCCTGTTACCGGACTTGCGGAATGCCTCAATCACCTCAAGGCGCTTGATGATACGCATCTTCTTCTGACCGGACGTGATCTGCAGCTCATCCTTTAACTGCTGCGCCAGCGCCTCTACGTCAATTCCCTCCAAAAGCTCCTTGATTGCCTCGGCACCCATGCCGACGCGGAACTCATTGCCGTACATCTCGCGGTACTCCTCGTAAGCCTTTTCACCCAGCACCGTACCCTTGGTAAGAGGTGTAATGCCGGGATCAAGCACGACGTTTTC
>JAZOSC010000063.1:0-4664 GCA_045656925.1 Eubacteriales bacterium
TCGGTTTGTAGGAGCGCGGCTTCTGCGTTGCTCCATACGATGGGGAGTGCCACCGAAAGGGTAACGAGGGCTGGGACGGTGCTTTTACCAAACCAGAGAAGCAGCAGGAAGATCACGGCGACCACGGGCGTGGTTTTCATCGCGTAGAGTGGCGGGGCAAGCAGGGTGTGCAGGGGCTTGAAGCGCACCGTCAGCACCGCAAGCACCACACCAAGCGCAAGCGCCACAGCAAGCCCTGCGGTGATGCGTAAGAGGCTAACGCCCACATTTCCCCAAAATTCTGCGGTAAAAGCAAGGGCAAATAATGCTTTTACCACTGCCCACGGCGTGGGCAGCAGCAGGGGCTTGCCGATGAGAAGGGCTAAGATCCACCACAGACCAAGCCAGAACAGGACGGCCGTGGCAGGGAAAATCAGTTTTTTCAATCGTGTTCTCATTTGTCTGACCTTACATAGTAAAAATCGTTGTCGGGTAATTTGCCGCCGATGGCGGAAAGCGGCATTGCGGCAAGAAACGCGGAGAGGCGTGTGGTCATGGTCGTGCCGTCCTCGTAGATAAGATTGCAGCGCGGAATGGCATCTGCCGCCACCGTCTTGTTTTCAAAAATACCTGCGGCGGCAATATGCTCTGCGGACGCCACGGGGTTCGCGACCACGTCTGCAATCGCAGCCTTGTATTTCGTGAGGAAATCGGAAGCGCGGTCGGGGTGCTGCTCCAAAAACGCGGTGCGTGCCACCACACAGCCCTGCACCAGGGAGCTTTCGGGAAAATGCGCGTTCCAAAGCGTGCCGAGGTCAAGGCAGGCTTCTACCGTAATACCCTGCTTTGCGGCCGCGTTTTTTGCCACTGTCACCATCGGCTCGGGCAGCACGGCATACTCTGCAAGTCCGCCGGCGACCGCAGTTCGCAGTGCCTCGGGCGTGGCATAAGTGGCGCTATCCACCGTAATATCGGTGATTTCGGCGGCAGTTAAAATCGCTTCAAAAATAAAGGCGGGGTTTTGTGCGGGTGTGTAGACGGTTTGTCCTGCAAGCTCTGCAAGGCTTGCAACCGCTTTCCCTGTGGTGACAAGATAAAGCACGGAGCCTGTGTTCAGGGCGATGACCTTGATTTCGCCGTTTGTGGCGTTGTAGAGCGCTGCTGCCATGTTGGTGGGCAGGGCTGCAATATCCGCCTCGCCCGCAAGGAGAGCGGTGCGTACGGCAAGCGCGTCCTTTTCCACGGTAAAGGAATAGTCGCCGTCACCTGCGGCAATCAGAGGCGCCATGCCGAAGCCTGTGGTGCCGTTTAGGGTATAGACGCGCGTAGCATCGCTTTTTTTACAGGCGGGGAGCGCGGCAAGAAGCAGCATCAGAATGAAAATTGCGGCAAATAATCGTTTCATAAAAGACCTTTCTGCGTCATGCGTGACGTCATTCTTGTTTGAGTATAATTCATTCGGGGGCGTTTGTCAAGAAAGGACGGTAAGTTTTCAGAAATCTGTTTACAAAAAGAGAAAATTCCCTTATAATAAAATTATCACCTGAAAAGGAGCTTGCTATGAGCATTGTGAAGGCCTTTTTCGGCAATACGCCCGATGGACGCGCGGTATACAGCTACCGCCTCACCAACCAAAGCGGCATGACTGCCGTGATTCTTGATTACGCAGGTGCCATTCAGCAGCTGCTTGTTCCCGACCGCCGCGGACGCCTTGTAGACGTGGTCTGCGGTTATGATAATATCACCGATTACTGCCTTGGCGACGGCGCGCAGGGCTCGCTCATCGGTCGCTACGGCAACCGTATTGCCAAGGGGAAATTTACCCTTGACGGTCAGGAATACACCCTTTCCCGTAACAACGGTGAAAACCACCTGCACGGCGGAAACGGCGGCTTTCACAGGCAGCTTTTCGCTGCCACACCGATAGAGGGTGCGGAGCCTGCACTGCGCCTGACCTATACTGCTGCTGACGGTGAGGAGGGCTATCCGGGCACGCTTGACGTGACGGTCACCTATACCCTCACGGCGGAAAACGCCCTCTCCATTCACTATGAGGCGGTGACCGACCGTCCTACGGTCGTCAATCTGACCAATCATGCATATTTTAATTTAGACGGCTTTGCATCGGGGACGGTGCTTGACCATATGCTGTGGGTTGATGCCGATGCCTACCTGCCCACCGATGCGTGCCTGATCCCGACGGGAGAGCTGCGCCCCGTCTGCGGCACGCCCTTTGATTTCAATACGCCCAAGACGCTTGGCCGCGATTTCTGCATGGAGGATACCGACCTCATGCAGGCGGGCGGCTATGACCATTGCCTTTGCTTTACAGGCGGCGGCCCACGTGTGCCGTCAAAGCGCATCTCGCTTCCTGCACCCACCACGGGCATCGTGATGGATACCTACACCACGGAGCCTTGCGTGCAGCTTTATACGGCAAACTTTCTTGAAAATCCCGCGCATTCCCTGAAGGGTGGCTATCCGCAGAAAAGGCAGAGTGCCGTTTGCCTCGAAACCCAGAAAATGCCCGATAGCCCCAATAAGCCCCACTTTACCGCTACCGTGCTGCGCCCGTGCGAGGTATACGATAGCACGACTGTTTATGCCTTTGGAGTACGCGTATGATGGAGCTTTGTCATGCCAAGGGCAGCACCTACTATTTTCAATCGCCCTCAAAGGTAGGTCTGGTAGAAATCGGGGAGGGCAGGGCTGTGCTGATCGATAGCGGCAGTGACCGTGATGCAGCCAAGCGCATCAGGCACACGCTTGAGGAAAGGGGACTTACCCTGACAGCCATTTATAACACCCATTCGCACGGCGACCACATCGGCGGCAACAAATACTTGCAGGATAACACGGGCTGTAGGATCTACGCGCCCCCGATCGATTGCTGCTTTACCAATCACCCTGTGCTGGAGCCCTCGCTTCTGTTCAGTGCCACGCCGCCCGCACCCCTGCGCCATAAGTTCTTTATGGCAGGGGAGAGCAAGGCCGAGGTGCTGACCGCGACAGCGCTGCCCGCAGGCTTTTCGGTTGTTGACCTGGGCGGTCACTCACCCTCGATGATGGGAATTCGCACGCCCGATGACGTGCTGTTTGTGGGCGATGCGGTTGCATCGGCCGAAACGCTGGCAAAATACCGTGTGACCTATACCTACGACGTTGCGCGCTATCTCGATACGCTGGCAAGGCTGCGCGGCGTGCAGGCTGCACTTTTCATTCCTGCCCATGCGGCACCCACCGAGGATTTGAGCGAATTGCTTGCTTTAAACGAGGCGGCTGTCCTTGGGGTGGGCGACGATATCGTCGAGCTTTGCCGCACACCGATGACGCACGAGATGCTGTTAAAGGCCCTCTTTGACAGATACGGGCTTACCCTGACCTTCGGGCAGTTTGCGCTGGTGGGGGCCACCCTGCGCGCCTATCTCACGTGGCTTTCCGATACAGGGTGCTTGACGTTTGAGGTTGCGGATAATTTTCTTTATTACAAAGCAGTAAAGGAGTCGTTATGAGAAAGAATTTTGGCGCAAAGCCCTGGCTGTATCCGATGCCTGTCCTGATTCTGGGCACCTATAATGCCGACGGAACCCCCAACGCGATGAATGCGGCCTGGGGCGGCATCAGCGAGGAGAATGAGGTTTTTGTTTGTGTATCCGATGATCATAAAACCACCGAGAACCTGCTTGTCACGGGTGCCTTTACGGTTTCGATGGCAACGGCAGATACCCTTGCGGCGGCCGACCTTGTGGGCATTGTATCGGGGAACGAGGTACCCGATAAGCTTCTTCGCACAGGCTGGCACGCAGAGAAAAGTGCCTTTGTCAATGCCCCTCTCTTTGCCGAATTGCCGATGGCGCTGGAATGTGAGGTCGTATCCTATGATAAGGAGAGCTGCCGCCTGCTCGGTCGAATTATAAACGTATCCGCTGACGAGCGCGTGCTTGACGAAAAGGGGAGGATTGACGCCGAAAGGCTTGCCCCTATCGTCTATGATCCTGTGGCGCACGTCTATCGCGCCGTAGGCGATGCCCTCGGCCGCGCCTTTCACGCAGGCAAGTCGTTGCTGTAACAAACATAATTTCCCCCCGCAGTGCATAGGCTTTTGCGGGGGTGATTTTTATGAAATTCAAAAAGCTTGCGGCAATCTGCCTGGCCGTGCTGCTTCTGGCACTGTCGGCACTGCCTGCCCTTGCCGCAGGTGCGGCGATGCCGATTGCGGAGGGCGAAGCACCGCACGTATCGGTAGATGCGGCGCTGACACTGGATTGCGTATCGGCTGTCCTGATGGACGCCAAAACAGGGGAGATATTGCTTGCCAAGAACGAAAACGAGGCACTGCCGCCCGCATCGGTCACCAAGATCATGACGCTCTTGCTCGTGATGGAGGCGGTGGACGAGGGGCGTATTGCGCTTTCCGATACCGTTACCGTCAGCGAGCGCGCCGCCGCCATGGGTGGCTCGCAGGTCTATTTGAAGGTGGGGGAAGCGATGTCCGTGGAGGAGATGCTCAAATGCGTGGTGATCGCCTCGGCAAATGACTGTGCCGTGGCACTTGCCGAGCACGTGGCAGGGAGCGAGGCAGCCTTTGTTGCCCTGATGAACGAGCGCGCAGCGGAGCTTGGCATGGCAAGCACACATTTTGAAAACACCAATGGGCTTGATGATACCGTCACCAATCACGTGAC
>JAZOSC010000064.1:0-10001 GCA_045656925.1 Eubacteriales bacterium
TTCAACTCCTTGGCCCACAGAACGACATGGCTACGATCCGACTTCCACCGAAATTTTGGCGCGCCAGCACTATGAGGACCTTGCACCCATTTTTGCAAGCCTGGGCATTCGTTCTGCACTCCTGATTGGCGCCACTACTGCTGCCCAAAAGCGAAAAATCCGCGCTGCGCTGTCTGCGGAGCTTCCGACCGAGCGCCTTGACGTGGTAATCGGCACGCAGGCGCTGCTCTCGGACGGTGTGGAGTTTGCCGCACCGGGACTGATTGTCACCGACGAGCAGCATCGCTTCGGCGTCAGGCAACGTGCGACACTTGCCGAGAAGAACGCGCACGCCCATATGCTTGTCATGAGTGCAACACCCATTCCCCGTTCGCTTGCCCTTGCCCTATGGGGTGACCTCTCCCTTTCCTCTATCGACGAAATGCCCGCAGGCAGACAGCGTGTGGATACCTTTGTGGTAGACGAAAGCTACCGTGAGCGACTGCACGGATTTATCAGGAGAACCTGCACCGAGGGCGGACAGGTCTACGTGGTATGCCCCGCCGTTGAGGAGAGAGATGCCGAAATTGATGAGCTGATGCTCTCGGAAATCGGCGAATACGCGCCGCTTACAAGCAACCAGCCGCCCATGAAGGCGGCCGTCGGACACGCCGAGGAATTACGAGCTGCACTCCCCGAGCTTTCCGTTGAGGTCGTACACGGCGGCATGAAAAGTCGCGAAAAGGAAGCGATTATGCAGGCCTTTGCCGCAGGCGAAATACAGGTGCTCGTATCCACCACCGTCATTGAGGTGGGCGTAAACGTACCAAACGCCTCGCTAATGATTGTCGAAAATGCAGAGCGCTTTGGCCTCTCCCAGCTTCATCAGCTGCGCGGCCGCGTGGGACGCGGCTTACGAAAATCCTACTGCGTGCTGGTTTCCAATGCGGTATCCGCGAAGGAAAGCGCTGCCGCCAGCCGCTTGGCTACCATGAAAACGACCTACAACGGCTTTGAAATTGCCGAAAAGGACCTTGCGTTGCGCGGTCCGGGCGACTTTTTATCCGGCACAACGGGTGACACCATTCGCCAGAGTGGCGGTGTGAAATTCCGCCTGGCAGCCCTTTGTGACGACACAGGACTTTTAACAGCCGCCTTTGCCGAGGCAAAAAGGCTTGCCGAGCGCGATCCCCACCTTACCCTTTATCCGCGCCTGCGCGAAACGGTTGACAAAATGTTTACACTGGATAGCGATACCATCAGTTAATTTTCCAAACAAAAAACGCCCCGTGACGGGGCGTTTTTTGTTTGAATTATGCTTTATCCACAGCAAGAAACGCAACGGTTTTTTCACTCTTCGGATGATCAAAGACCTCCTCGGGTGTACCCTGCTCCTCAATCACGCCATCTGCCATAAAGATAATATGGTCGGATACGTGACGGGCAAAATCCATTTCGTGCGTCACGATAATCATGGTATGCTGACTGTCACGCAAATTACGAATAACACGCAGCACCTCTCCTGTCAGCTCGGGGTCAAGTGCGGAGGTCGGCTCATCAAAGCAAAGAATATCCGGCGACATCATCAATGCGCGTGCAATTGCCACGCGCTGACATTGACCGCCCGACAGCTGGCAGGGATAAAAGCTCGCTTTTTCCGAAAGTCCCACCTGTGCAAGAAGCTCCTCGGCGCGTATTCTGATGCTCTGCATCTCTGCGGCGCGCTTTTCCTTATTCCACTTCTCACTCTTTGCACGCTCACCAAGACGGAGCTTGGGCGCAAGCATCAGGTTATCCATCACCGTATACTGGGGGAAAAGATGAAAGGATTGGAACACCAGACCAAAGCGGGAACGCTTTTCTCTTAACTCGCTATCCGTCATTGCAGAATCGCCATCTGCCGAGAAAATAATCTCACCGTCCACGGAGATTTCGCCCTTATCGGCAATCTCCAAAAAGTTCAGGCAACGAAGCAACGTGGTTTTACCGCTACCTGAGGAGCCGATGATACTGACCACCTGCCCCTTTTCGAGCGTGAAATCAATACCCTTTAAAACCTCAGTATTACCAAATTGCTTATAAATATTTTTTACTGTAAGAAAGCTCATACTTTACACCTTATAGTAGGCAAGCTTCTTTTCTGCCCAACCAAAGAGCAGTGTGAGCGCACCCACAAAAATAAGATAAAATACCGCCGTATAGAAAAGCGGCCAAATCAGGGCGCGTGCGGTATAACGCTCGGCCACCTTAATAATTTCCACAACAGAAATCACGCGTGCAAGGGCGGTATCCTTAACCAGCGTGATAATTTCATTCCCCGTAGGCGGGATAATACGCTTGACGACCTGCATAAAAATGACGTGGCGGAAAATCTGCCAACGCGTCATACCAAGCACCTGACCTGCCTCGGTCTGACCGCCCGGAATCGCCTCGATACCCGCACGGTAAATTTCCGAAAAATAGCAAGCGTAGTTGATAACAAAGGCTATAATCGTTGCAACAAATCGGCTGGCAATCGGGGTGCCGAACACGAAGCCCGGCACGTAAAAAACCACGAAAAGCTGTAACATCAGCGGCACGCCGCGGATAATCCAGACAAAGGTTTTAAATACCGCCTTTATGGGGCGGAATTTTGACATGGTGCCGAAGGAAATGAGCAAACCCAAAGGAAGGGCTAACACAAGTGTTAGCCCAAAAATAGCACAGGTTGTACCAAAGCCCTCAAGAAGCCCTAATGTTACTTCCCAAAAAAGTGCCATATTCCTTTTAGCCTGCCGTCTTCTTTGCCATCAGAGATGCGGTAATGTGTACACCGTACTTTTCAGCAAGTGCCTCAAGCTTGCCCTCGTTCAGAAGCTCAACGATTGCATCGTTAAACTTCTCATCAAGGTCGCTGCCCTTGCGGCAACCGATAGAGTAAACCTCGGTATCAATGCTGATGCTCGTTACCTTAGCAAGATTTGCGTAATCGCCCTGACCAACAATCTTGTCAGCCAGCAGAACGTCAACCACGATAAAGTCAACCGCACCCGATGCAAGCTCGGTCAGCGTTTCCATCTGGGAGTTCTTGCCGGAAACCTTGCTCGCGTCGGTGACAGACTTTGCATAGGTTTCGCCCGCACTGCCCGTCTCAACAGCAGCCTTCAGGCCACGCAGCGAGTCAACGGAAGTGATAGAAGCGAGTTTGTCACTTCTTACAATCACGCATTGTGCGTTATCAAGATAAGCGTAAGTAAAATCAACCTTGTCGCTACGCTCAATGCCGTCAGAATCCTTGGAGTTGGACGTAAAGCCGTTCCAGATGCAGTCGATTGCACCGGAATTCAGTTCAAGGTACTTATTGTCCCAGTTGATTTCTTTAAACTCAACCTGAACACCAAGCTTTTCAGCAACCATCTTAGCAAGCTCGGTATCAAAACCAACAAACTCACCGTCGTCGTCCTGAACAAGGTCGCCGTTTGCATCATAGTAGTTCATAGGCGCGTAGATGGTCATACCAACTACAAACTTACCTTCCTTTTCAATCTTCTTCCAATCCTTAACCTTACCGCAGGAAGCAAAGGAAATAACGCAGGTTGCCATCATCAGCAGTGCCAGCGCAAGTGCAAGAATTTTTTTCATGATGTGTTCTCCGTTTCTTATATTGCTTTATCGCTTTACTACGATAAAGTACACCTATGATACCACTTTTGCGAATGTTTGTCAACCCCTTTTTTATTTTTTTGTATTTTATGCCATATTTTGATAGCCACAAAGCAAATATTCTATCACCTCTCCCAAACAAATTGCTCCCATAAGATATAAAAGAAAGAGGGCCGACTATGTCGGCCCTCTTTCTTTACGGCTTTTTGGCGCGAGGAGAGCGCGCTTCTTTTTTTATCATCTGTGATTCACCATCGCGGCTATGCAGAATCGCATAATAGTAAATCACATTCACAATCGCCAGCTGTGCAATACGGGCATTGAGGGCAAGCATATTGTATCTCGCCTCATCCGAGGAAATATACAGTACGGTATCGCTGCACGCCTGCAACGGAGATTTGCCTGTGTTTGTGATAGAAATGACGGCAGCACCCTTCTTTTTGGCGATTTCACAAGCATCAATAATTTCTCTTGTATGCCCCGAATGTGAAATTGCAAGCACCACATCCCCCTCTGTCAGATGCGAGGCGGCAATGACTTGCATATGATTATCGGAATAAGCAACAGCCGAAAGGCCTGCACGCAGCAGCTTATGCTCTGCATCCTTTGCAATCGATGCCGAGCTGCCAAGCCCGAAAATGATGATACGGGAGGCGGACAGAATACACTTGCATGCGGCCTCTAAAGCGCCGGCCTCTAAAACAGACTTGGTTTTTTCAAGCGCATAATAAATATCGTTACAAACCTTATCAAAAATCTCCGCCGTGCTGTCAGCTGCTTCCACAACCGCACTGACGGGCGTGACACCGCTCTCCTGCGCGATTGAAATTTTCATGTCCTGATAGCCGCTGAAGCCCAACCTGCGTGCAAAGCGCACGACGGTCGCCTCACCGCAGCCGCATCGCTCTGCCAAATCAACAATTGACAGGTGTATCATATCCGTGGGGTTCTCCATCAGCCAATCGGCAATCCGCTTTTCGGCCTTTCCCATTTTGCCATAAAGGATTTTGATGTTCAGCATCGTCCTATCCATAGAAGCACCTCTCTTTCATATCACCTATATTATACCTTCTTTTTCAAAATAAGTCAATTGTGATTTCAGAATACGCTGTTTTTTGAAAAATATTTTCACTGCAGTGCATGTTGAAGGCAGGAAAGCAGGCGGTCTTCATCTTATCCCCGTAAAGCCCTTGACTTATCAGAGAAAAAGGGGTAGAATAGACAAGGCTATTATTAAATGTAAGGAAAAAACAGCATGAAGAAAACAACCTTTTTTCTGCGCGGCATACGCGATGGCTTACCAATTGCCATAGGCTATTTTGCCGTGGCCTTTGCGCTGGGCATTCGGGCAACGGCTGCAGGCCTTATGCCCTGGCAATCGGCACTGCTTTCATTTTTAAATCTGACCTCGGCCGGGGAGGCTGCGGGAATTGTGCTACTGGGGGCAGGCACCACCTATGTGGAGCTGGCCTTTACACAGCTTGTCATTAACATACGCTATCTCCTCATGTCCTGCTCCCTCTCCCAGAAATTTGCCCCCGAGGTGAATGTATTACACCGCCTGCTTGTCGGCTACGGCATAACCGACGAGATTTTTGGCGTTTCTGCGGCGCAGGACGCACCGCTTTCCCCCTACTATAACTACGGCGCCATCGCCGTTGCTGCACCGGGCTGGACGCTCGGCACCCTGCTTGGCGCCGTGATGGGCGACATTCTCCCCGTGCGCGCAGTTGCCGCGCTGGGCGTGGCGCTGTACGCCATGTTCCTTGCCGTCATTCTCCCCCCTGCAAGAAAAAGCCGTATCATCGCAGGCCTTGTGGCGGTATCTATGGCGGCAAGCGCGGGGCTTACCTTTATCTGCCAGCACTTCTCCCTCACCCGGTTTACCGAGGGCTTTCGCATCATCGCCCTGACGGTGACCATCTCCCTTGTAGCGGCCATTCTGTTCCCCGTTAAGGAGAAAAATGCTGACACGGGGGTGGAAACGGAGGTAGCAAACAATGGTTAACAGCATTTTTCTTGCTATTCTGGTCATGGCGGGGGTGACTTATCTCATTCGCGTGATTCCGCTTGTTCTCATTCGCCGCGAAATCAAAAGCCCCGTCATTCGCTCCTTTCTCCATTACGTCCCCTACGTCACCCTCTCGGTGATGACATTTCCCGCCATTCTCTCTGCCACAACCGTCATCTGGTCGGCATTGGCCGCCCTGCTGGTTGCCGCGGTGCTTGGTCTTCGGGGCTGCAAGCTCCCCGTTGTGGCCGCGTGCGCGTGTGCCACTGTATTTTTGGTGGAGCTGATACCGTTTTGAAAAAACCGCACAAGCAGCTGCTTGTGCGGTTTTTCTTATTGCGGGACAATGTCTGCGGCGAGCGAGGCCTGCAGCATATCAGCCGTTATTTTGATTTGCGGATTTTCAGAGGAAAGCAGCCACAGCTTCACAAAGGCCGCAATCGGGGCAATACCGCAAAGCAGTGCTATGCCCAGTGCTTGAAACACGCGCGTGCTATCGTACGGAACACTCTCGGCTACGCCCGTCAAAAACACCTGAATTCCGCGCGCCCCTACCGCCTCAAAAAAATTTCTTGCGGCACTGCAGGCAGTATTTACCGTACCCGAATGATAAGACTCGTGCAGCACGTATTTCACATCTGCAAACAGAGTGGGATACGGATTACCGGGATAAGGTGAAATCCTTAAAATCTCATTACAGGTAGCGGTAAAATGCGCGCAGGAGAGCGCGTCTCTCGCATCGGGCAATTCACGGCAAGCAGGGTTTTTCAAAAAGCAACCGTCCGTGGGGAAGCTGCCGTAAAAGCTATCGTAAATGCTGTACACACCATCGGAAAAGGCGGGGCTTGCCAACAGACGCGTGCCGCGGTGGATTTTCAAATCCTCGCCTTGATTCTGATAGGATACGAACACCCCCGCCGTGCCGACCTCGCGAATAAATCGAATGGCGCCATGCAGGTTGGCAAGCCCGTTAGCGGTGGGAGATTCAATCGGCTCATTACTGCTGACAAGCACTACGGGAATTTTTGCATCGGCAAGCGTATAGGAAAGCGCCGCCGCAGAATATTGCAGGGTATCCGTGCCGTGCGTGACCACAATGCCGTCGTAGCCATCGCATAACCCTGCCCGAACGCTCTCACAAAGCAAACGGAGGGTATCACCCGTGTTATTTTCACTCAAAGCAGTATACGGGGCGGCAGTTTCATAAAGAAAATTTATGCCGTACCGCTTTTCGTACTGCTGCAATAAAAGGTAAGGCTTGTCGCTATCTATACCGATATACGCACCGCTTGCGGTGCTGCCTATCGTGCCACCTGTAAACAAAAAGAGTATTTTCATCGCTCGACTCCCTTTTTTCATTACC
Organism: Eubacteriales bacterium; assembly: GCA_045656925.1. Lineage (GTDB taxonomy): Bacteria > Bacillota > Clostridia > Oscillospirales > CAG-272 > Firm-07. Next base: position 6,996 of record JAZOSC010000064.1, read on the forward strand.
CTTATTATAGCATACTTTGCCGATAATACAAGCAGAAAAGCACAAAAAAGGGCAGACCGTGTCTGCCCTTTTTCTTATTCAAGCTCAAATGCACCTGTATAAAGCTGATAGTAAACACCCTTTTCGGCAATCAGCTTTTCATGGTTTCCGCGCTCAATGATGCGACCGTGGTCAAGCACCATAATCACATCGGAATCCATTACGGTGGAAAGGCGGTGTGCAATCACAAACACCGTTCTACCCTCCATCAGCTTATCCATACCGCGCTGTACAATCGCCTCGGTACGGGTATCAATGGACGAGGTCGCCTCATCCATGATCATCACAGGCGGATCTGCCACGGCGGCACGTGCGATGGCAATCATCTGTCGCTGGCCCTGCGAAAGGTTGGCACCGTTGCCCGAAAGCTCGGTATCATATCCTCTCGGCAAACGGGTAATAAAATCGTCTGCACCGACCAGTGCCGCAGCGGCACGGCACTCCTCATCAGTTGCATCCAAGCGACCGTAACGGATATTATCCATGACAGTACCTGTAAAGAGGTTGGTATCCTGCAGCACTATACCAAGCGAACGGCGCAGATCGTCCTTCTTTATCTTATTGATATTGATGCCATCATAGCGGATTTTGCCATCGGCAATATCGTAAAAGCGATTGATCAGGTTAGTGATCGTGGTTTTACCTGCACCTGTCGCACCGACAAAGGCGACCTTCTGACCGGGCTCGGCATAAACACTGACATCGTGCAGGACGGTCTTTCCCTCCACATAGCCAAAATCGACCTCCGTAAGACGCACATCACCGCGCAGCAGCGTGTAGGTGATACTGCCATCTGCCTGGTGCGGATGACGCCAGGCCCAGAGGCCGGTGCGCTCGGACGTTTCGGTGAGGTTGCCGTTCTCATCGTATGTGGCATTGACAAGCGTCACGTACCCATCGTCAGCCTCAGGCTGCTCATCCATCATTGCAAACAGACGCGTGCCACCTGCCATACCCATCACCACCGCATTGATCTGCTGTGAGGCCTGGTTGACATTGCCCGTAAACTGCTTTGCCATATTGAGGAAGGGCACGATGATGCTGATGCTGAACACAGGGAATGCGCCAAGTGAAAGGTTTCGCAGGCCCGAAAGCAGGAAAATACCGCCTGCCACGGCCATGATGACGTAAAGAATATTACCGATGTTACCGATAATAGGGCCAAGCGTATTGGCATAAGCATGCGCGCGCGCACTATCCTCAAAAAGGGCATTGTTGATCTCGGCAAAGGCCTCCTCACTCTTATCCTCGTGATTGAAGACCTTAATTACCTTCTGGCCGCTCATCATCTCCTGCACATAGCCCTCAGCACGGCCCATCGCCTGCTGCTGACGCACAAAATACTTTGCCGAGCCGCCGCCGATCTTTTTCGACGCAAACACCATCACGCATACGCCCACCAGCAGCACCAGCGTCATCGGAATACTGTAATAAAGCATCACAAAAAATACCGACAGCAAAATAACGACCGAATTTAAAAGCGAGGGCATCGCCTGCGACACCAACTCGCGCAGCGCATCAATATCATTGGTGTAATGACTCATGATATCACCGTGCTTATTGGTATCAAAATAACGGATAGGCAGATTTTGCATTTTGTCAAAAAGCGTACGGCGGAGCTTGCAAAGGAAGCCCTGCGTAATCACTGCCATCAGCTGTGTTTGCAGGATAATGGCTACAAGCGAAATTACATAAAAGGTGCCAAGCAAAACTACCTTGGGTACGATATTGCCTGCAGCAGTCTGCCAGGATATGCCGCTTTGCTGTGCCACCTCAATTTCAGCAATCACCTGCTGCATAAAGACGGAGGGCAGGGCGGCCGTCACGGCAGAAACGAGAATACATACGATAACGATAGGAAGAAGAACGGGATAGAATTTAAAGAGCATGGAAAGCACGCGTCCCAGTACCTTGGGGTTTGCCTTGGGGCGTGCATGCGGCATCGGTTGCTTACTCATTTTCGCTACCTCCCTTCGTTTGCTGGGAGTGAATCTCACGGTAAATATCGCAGGTAGCAAGCAACTCATCATGCGTACCTGCCGCCGCAATGGTACCGTTTTCCATCACCAAAATCAAATCGGCACTTTCCACCGAGGCCACGCGCTGGGCGATGATAATCTTGGTGGTTTCGGGAATATACGTAGCAAAGCCCGCGCGAATCAATGCATCGGTCTTTGTATCTACCGCACTGGTGGAGTCATCAAGAATCAAAATCTTCGGCTTTTTCAAAAGTGCGCGTGCAATACAGAGGCGTTGCTTCTGTCCACCCGATACGTTAGTGCCGCCCTGTTCAATATAAGTATCATACCCCTCGGGGAAGCTTGACACAAAGTCATGCGCTTGGGCAAGCTTGCAGGCCTCAACAAGCTCCTCATCGGTAGCATGCTCGTTACCCCAACGCAAATTCTCCTTAATGGTACCCGAAAACAGTTGATTTTTCTGCAGCACCATCGCAACGGCATCGCGCAAAACGGTGAGGTCGTACTCGCGCACATCAACGCCACCCACACGGACGGCACCGACAGTTGCGTCGTAAAGACGGGGAATGAGCTGGACGAGGGAGGATTTACCAGAGCCCGTTCCGCCGAGAATACCAACGGTCATGCCCGACTTGATGTGCAGGTCAATGCCCGAAAGCGAATTGCGCTTAGCGGTGCTTGCGTACTTAAAGTCCACGCCGTCAAAATCAATCGAGCCATCTGCCACTGCCATCACAGGGCTTGCGGGATTTTGGAGCGTAGGCTCCTCACGCAGCACCTCGTCAATACGCTTCATCGACTCGGTGGACATCGTGAGAATCACGTAAATCATCGAGAGCATCATCAGCGACATCAAAACCTGCATGCCGTAGGTGAGCATTGCGGAAATCTGACCAACGTCCACCCCTGCCCTGCCCTCAATGGCCATACGGGAGCCAACCAGAAGCACGAAAATCATATTGAAATACATGCAAATCTGCATAATGGG
>JAZOSC010000065.1:0-4066 GCA_045656925.1 Eubacteriales bacterium
CGCCACAGTGTGGCCGTAATCCGAAAAGAAGCGGGAATACAGCTTCATCAGTTCGCTCTGCCCGACAGCGGCCATGGCCTGCTTTTCCTTGGTGCAGGTGGGACGGTGCGTTCCAAGACGGGCAACCCCTGCGCTGACCGCACCGGATGATACCAAAACGATCTCCTTGCCCGCATTTTTGAAATCTGATAGGGTTTTGACAAGTGCTTCGATCCGCCGCAAATTCAAGTGGCCCTCCTCATGTGTCAGAGTTGAGGTGCCGATTTTTACAACAATGCGGTGACAGCTTTTCAGAGTAGACATAATTTTTTATAATCCTTTAAAAAATATTTGAAAATTTTTAGGGTTTGTATTATAATAGAATTATACTCTAAAATTTCGCTTATTTCAAGAGCTTTTATCAAAAGGAGGTCACTATGCGCCAAAAATTTTCCGTAACCGTTGCCGACGTTCCCATGAATATCCTTTGTGAAGAAACACAATCGACCATAGACAACGCTGTAAGAGAGCTTGATGCACAGATTCGCACTCTGACTGCAGGCGCAGCCTGCACCAAAACAGAGGCCGCCCTTCTCTCCGCACTTGATTACAGCACCCGTGTGATGCATCTGCTCGAGAAGGTGCGCGAGCTTGAAGCGCGCGTACAGGAGGCAGACCCCACAGGGGATACATACGCAGCCAATCTGCTTCGCGGCGAAAATGAAACGCTGCGTGCCACCCTGACCGTCACACGCGGGGAATATGAGGCAGTGCTGCAGGACAATGCCACGCTTTTCCATTTGAACGCCAAGCTGGTGCGTCAGAACAATGAGGCGAATGCCCGTGCTGACCGCATGCATGACCAGGTGCTTTCCATTCTCACCGAGGTGCGCGAGCTGCGTGAGCGACTTGCCGCCATGTGCGTGGAAACCCGTCCACCCTCCCCCTCCTATGCTCATTACGAGGAGGAGCCTGCCATTGAAATCACTCCCCAGGAGCAGCAGACCACCAAGAAATATGAGCAAATGGACCTTGACGATATTTTAGGCTCTGCACCGCGCGGCGCCCGCGCAGCAAGCACCGCGCCTATGCTGGATGCGACCGAGGAGGACAGCGCCGTGTCGCTTTCCGATATGATTGATTTTGACGAAGAAAGCTGAACATGACCAAGCTACCTGAATTGTTGGCCCCAGCAGGCACGCCGCGTGCGCTGCAAGCCGCCATTGAAGGTGGGGCCGATGCCGTTTATCTTGGCGGCCCCCATTTCAACGCCCGCTTGCGTGCGGAAAATTTTAGTGCAGAAGCAATGCGAGAGAGCATCAGACTTGCCCATGCCTACGGCCTGCGTGCTTATGTAACCCTGAACACGCTTGTCACCGACCGTGAGCTGCCCGCCTTTCTTGATGCTGCCTACCAGGCTGATCTCGCAGGAGCCGATGCCTTGATCGTTGCCGATCTTGGCGGGGCTGACGCCATTCACCGCGCCATGCCCCACATAGAATTGCACGCTTCTACCCAGGCATCAGGTCACAACAAAGCAGCGGCAAGAGAGCTTGCGGCACTTGGCTTTCGCCGCATGGTACTGGCACGGGAAGCAAAGCAAGCGGATATGGCACAGTTTGCAAAAGAATGTGGCATGGAAACCGAGATATTCGTACACGGTGCACTCTGCGTATCACATTCGGGGCAATGCCTTTTTTCCTCACTCGTAGGCGGGAGAAGCGGCAATCGCGGTGCTTGTGCGCAGCCCTGCCGTCTACCCGATAAAAACGGGAAATATCCCCTCTCCCTCAAGGACCTTTGTCTGGCTCCGCACGTCCCCCGCCTCATTGCGATGGGTGTGCATTCCTTAAAAATCGAAGGGCGCCTCAAGCCGCCCGAATACGTGCGTGACGTGGTACGTATTTGGCGTCGCCTGCTTGATGAATGCCGTGCGGCGACACCGCAGGAAATGGAAGCGCTTGCCGCAATCTTCTCGCGCGGCGGCTTCACAGATGCCTATTTTAAGGGTACCGTCGGCCACGGCATGCTTGGTGTGCGCTCGGAAGCGGACAAGGCCACCTCGCGCGAAGCGATACCCTTTACAGGCATCACGCGCCGTGTACCCCTCTCCCTTGCCCTCTCGATGAAAAAGGATATGCCCCTAACCCTAACGGCTACAGCAAACGGGAAAACCGTTACCGTTGCAGGGGATATCCCCCTGATTGCCCAAAACGCACCCATGAACGAGCAGGCGGTGCGCGAGAAGCTGCTGAAGCTTGGCAACTCGCCCTATGAGGCCACGGACGTTACGATTGCGCTCGATGAGGGGTTGATGGTACCCATTTCTCGTCTGAACGCCCTGCGCCGTGCCGCACTTGCGGCACTGATGCCCGAAAAACCCGTAGACGGTATAAAAAATCCAATACTTTCTCCCCTACCCACAAAAGGAGAGCGCATCACAAAGCCAACTGCTCGCTTTATCGCACCCGCACAGATTCCGCAAAACGCACTGAATTATTTCGAGCACATTTATCTCCCTCTTGACCGCTATGCTCCCCCCGCCGACGGTGTCGTGCTGCCCGCTGTGATTTTTGACAGCGAGCAGGATGAGGTAAGGCAAAAGCTTCAGAAGGCCGTTGCAGACGGTGCAAGGCATGCCCTGGTCGGCAACGTAGGCCATCTCTCCCTCGCCCTTGAGGTCGGCCTTTTACCACACGGCGATTTCCGCCTGAATATCACGAATCAGAATACGCTTTCTCTATTACTGCATATGGGCTTTGTCGATGCACTGCTTTCCCCCGAGCTGACACTGCCGCAAATCCGCGATATCAGAGGCAGTGCAGATGTGATTGTTTACGGGCGCATTCCCCTGATGACACTGGAAAAATGCGTTGGTCGGGAGCTTGGCTCTTGCACAGCCTGTCAAAGCGACAGGCTTGTGCTGACGGACAGACGGGGCGAGCGCTTCCCCGTGCTCCGCGAGGCACCGCACCGCAGCATCATCTGCAACAGCCGCCCGACCGTGATGAGCGACAAGCGTGGCGATTTAACAAATGCCAATATCCTCGGCGGACACTTTATCTTTACCACCGAAACAGCGAAAGAGGCGGCAAAGATTATTGATGACTACAAAAGCGGCACAGCGCCCACAGGGCCTGTACGCCGCATATAACAGAAAACCCCGCACCGTGGTGCGGGGTTTTCTGATTAAAAGCAATACGGGGGATAAAAATCAATACTTTTTCAGCTCCGCCTCAAGCAGGCGGTTAATGATAACGGGGTTGCCCTTGCCTGCAGTTTTGCCCATCACAATACCAACAATAGATTTCGCTGCGGCAAGCTTACCCTTCTTATAGTCAGCAACCGACTTGGGGCTTGCAGCAACTGCCTCGGCAACAAGCTTACCAAGCAGCTCCTCATCGTTGATCTGTGCAAGGCCTCTCTCCTCCACAAGTGCCTTGGGAGAAGCATCAGTCTCAAACATTTCCTTGATCAGCTTCTTTGCAGTGGAGCTGTTGATCACATCATCACCCACCAGCGTAGCCAGCTCACCAAGATGCGCGGCACTGACAGGACAAGCAAAGCTCTCGCCCTCAATCAGGCGCATAAATTCGGAGATCAGCAGGTTTGCAGCAAGCTTGGGATGTGACGTAGTTGCTGCGGCAGCCTCAAAATAATCCGCCATTGCCTTATCCGAGGTCAGCACCTCGCCGTCATAAGCAGTCAGACCGTACTTTTCCATATACACCTGCTTGCGCGCGTCAGGCAACTCGGGAATTTCAGCACCAAGTGCCCTGATCGCCGCATCTGTCAGCTCGATGGGCGGCAGATCGGGATCGGGAAAATAGCGATAATCGTTTGCATTTTCCTTGCTACGCATCGTATAGGTCTTGCCGCTTGCAGGATCAAAACGGCGTGTTTCCTGCACAATCGTTTCACCCGCCTCAATGGCGTCCACCTGGCGCTTGTACTCATATTCAATCGCCTTGACGATGAACTGGAAGGAGTTGAGATTTTTCATTTCCGTGCGGATACCGAATTTCTTCTCACCCGCCTTTCTTACCGAGAGGTTAACATCACAGCGCAGTGAGCCCTCCTGCATTTT
>JAZOSC010000066.1:0-3118 GCA_045656925.1 Eubacteriales bacterium
CAAGGGAGCGACCTGCCTCAAACTGTCCGTTATCAACCGACATAATACCGCCGCGCAGAATTTCTGCGACGTATGCGCCCGAATTGATGCCGAACGCGATGGTCGCAATCAGCACATCATTACGCGAGGTGGCGAAAATAATAAAGTACATAATCAGCAGCTGTACCACAACAGGTGTACCGCGGATAACGGTCAGATAAAGCTGGCAAATGGCATTCATCACCGAAAAAGCATAATAACCAACGCCCTTATGCTTTGCCATAGCCTCTTTATTTTTATCGTAAGTCGAGCGAATTGCCGCCACGACGATGCCGAGTGCAATACCGATAAGCAACGCAAAAAAGGTGATGCGTAAGGTGTTGCCAAGGCCCTGAACAAGCCATCTCCAGCGTCCGCCGTCAATGAAGTTCAGCTTAAAATCCGCTTTAAAATCAGCGAACCATGCTTGCATGCGTATTCTCCTTGTGTTTTATGGTTTTCCATACAAAAGAGGAGCAATATCTGCTCCTCTTTTGATAAGGTCTATTAGTTGGCCTTGATGTACTTTGCAATGATGGTAGCAATGGTGCCGTCAGCCTTCAGATCAGCCAGGGCCTGATTGATTTTATCAAGCAGCTCGGTGTTGCCCTTCTTCACGCAGATTGCGTAATCCTCGATGGCGTACTCGTTGTCACCGGCGAGAATGTGAATGCCTTCGTTTGCAGCAACAAAGGATTTCGCAGGCTCCTGGTCAATGATAACGCAGTTTACCTTGCCCTGCTTGAGTGCAGCCACAGCCTCGGCACCGGTCTTGTAACGGGTTACACGGTCGGTCTTAACGGAGCCGTCAGCGTTGAGGTCGTTAAAGCCCCATTTTGCAATTGCATCAGAGGAGTAGATATCACCCGTGGTGTCCTGCTGAACGCCAATCTTGATTTCGGGGTTCTTGAGGCTGACGGGGTCGCCCGTTTCAGCATCAAAGTTGTAAAGGTCGTCAAGGCTGGTGATGGGGGAGCCATCGGCAACAATGATAACCTGAACGCCGGTTGCGTAGGTGTTGGAGAAATCCATGCTCTGCTTGCGCTCATCGGTAACGGTGATACCTGCCATGCCCATATCGTACTTGCCCTCGGCAACGCCGGTAAGAACAGCGCCGAACTCTACGTCAACGATCTCAAGCTCCATGCCGAGCTTTTCAGCGATTGCCTGTGCAATCTCAACGTCAATGCCTGCAAACTTATCGCCATCCTTAAACTCGTAAGGGGGGAATGCGGCATTGGTGGCCATAACCAGCTTATCTTCCTTCTTGCAGGAAGCGAAAGCAACCATACAGGTAGCAATCATCAGAACTGCGAGAGCCAAAGCCAAAAACTTCTTCATGATGTGTTCCTTCTTTCATAAGTAAAATTATTCTTTGCCAAACGGCATGCTGCAATTATAGCGCATAAATATACAATTGTCAAGCACTTTTTCGAATTTTTTACATTCCAATTATTTTTTATATATAAGGCTGATAAAAAAGCTGTTCTTGACAGATAAGTTATGCATTTTTACAAAGCGCAGCAATCTCGGCGGCGACAAGCGGGGCTGCACGGTCAGCATCGAGTGCCACGTCGCAAAGCTCCTCGTTACGATATTCGTCGTCAAGCGAAAGAATACGGCAGGTCTTATCGGCAGGGGTAAGGTCACGGCTGACAATATCCCTGATTACGGCATAACGCCCACGCTGCATAAACACCGTCATCGCACGGGTGCGGTAGCGATTTTTCAGGGTAAGCGCACCGCAGATGTCAATCGGAATGACTGCACATTTTCCCTTATTCACAATCGCATCAATATCTGCCGCACGGGTACCGAAATAGTGACCGCTGTATACGGTGGTTTCCAAAAACTCACCGCCCTCGCGCGCGGCAATGAAATCGGCCTCTGTGAGAAAACGGTAGTTGCTGTTTTCCTCGCCCGCACGGCGCGGACGCGTGGTGGCCGTTGCGGGCTTTACCATACCAAAGGTATGAGAAAGTACCCTTGCCACCTCGTTCTTTCCGCTGCCCGTGGGGCCGACAAGGCAAACGACGCCACCCGCAGAGAGGTCAGGGCGTTCATCAGCAAAGGCGTGGCAAATCATATCCACAAGATGGAGAAAATCGTCGTAGGTATTGACAGATAAAAGCCCCGAGAGATGGGTGTTCCAGGGTTTGCGGAACAAAACGGGATAGGTTGCAGGCGTACGTGTGATGTTGTGTGCGCCATCATCAAGAAGAATATCGAGGCTCACCACATCCTTGCGCGTGCCAATCAGAATATTTTCAGCGGGAATTTCGGGAAAATCCTGAATCAGTCGCTCGGCGCGTGCCGACATACAGGCTGGGGGGACAGCCGTTACAAAAAAGACCTCTGCCACCTTTGACAGGCGGTGGACAAATTCCTTTGCCCCTGCCAGTACGGGCTGATTCCTGACAAAAACGGGGTCACCAAAGTAGGCAAGGCGATCATCCACACGCGATTCCCCCTTACCCCACCCCCGAATGTCGTAAATGGAAAGGGGCGGCTCTATGCCCTCACGGGCATTCAGGCAGGCGAGCGCATAGGCATTGCAATCGTACAAAATATCGTCAACGTCAAGCCCTATGCGAAGTCTGTATTTTTTCACAACGTCACCTCCGTGCAGCAAATTCATCTTTTTTCAGTATAGCATAAACCGCGTGCAAGCGCAAGAGCGCGATGCGGAATTTTGCGCTTTTGCTACGCATAAAATTTTTTGCTGTTTTTTCAAAAAAAGGTGTTGACAAACAAGAAGGGGTATGATATAATATTCAAGCGTTCAAAAATGGCGGGATAGCTCAGTTGGCTAGAGCAACCGGTTCATACCCGGTAGGTCATGGGTTCAAGTCCAATTCCCGCTACCATAACAAGCACAAAATGCGGATGTCAAATCCGCATTTTGTAATAAGGCCCGTTGGTCAAGCGGTTAAGACACCGCCCTTTCACGGCGGTAACAGGAGTCCGATTCTCCTACGGGTCACCAAAAGCAGAGAGCCCCCCCAATTCGGGGTGCCTCTCTGCTTTTGACGGCCCATAGGGGCCGTCATCGAACGAAGCGCGTGCAAAACGAAGATGTAAAAATTCAATTCCTGCATAC
>JAZOSC010000067.1:0-3527 GCA_045656925.1 Eubacteriales bacterium
AAACCTCTGCATTTGTGGAATAGCCCGTTTTGGTCTTTTTGCCGTGCGGCAGCGCCAGACGCTCAAACAGCACCTCGCCGAGCTGCTTGGGAGAATTGATGTTAAACTCTCCGCCGGCCATGTAATAGATGCGCTCTGCGAGCGCGGCGGCTGTTTCTGCAAGCGCCGCACCGTAGGCGGCAAGCCCCTCGCCGTCCACTGCGAAGCCCTCACGCTCCATATCAGTCAGCACGCGGCAAAGCGGCATTTCAATTTGGAATAGCAGACTTTCTCCTGCAATCTCTGCCACGCGCTTGGCGAGCAGGTCTGCAAGCGGAAGTATAATTTTCACGTGCGCGGGTACGGACGGCAGCGACTGACCAAGGTACTGTAGGCAAAGCCTTGCCAGGTCAAAGCTGTTTTCTGCAGGGCTTAAAACATAGGCAGCCAGCATTGTATCAAGGGTGCAGCCCCGCCAGGTGATGCCCATATCCTCAAGAGCGTGATACACGCGCTTAGCATCATGACAGATAAATTCCCTATCCTTGCTTGTAAGAATTTCCTTCAGAAGCGTCCCATCAAGCGTCTGCCAGACGGTGACACCGTCGGAAAGGTATGCCGTTCCCTCTGCCACATCAAGTGCTACGCGCGAGGGCAGTGCCTTGACTGCCTCTGCGGTTAAGGGCAGCACAGCAGTCACAGCAGTGTCACTGACAGGCTCGGCCTCCAATAAGCCAAAGCGCTTGATAAAGGCGTTGAATTCAAAGCGTGTGAAAATCTGCAGAAGCGCCGCGCGGTCGGGGCCATCGTAGGCAAAATCGTCAAGTGTGAAGTCAATCGGCGCCTCACGGCAAATCATTGCCAGCTTCTGCGATAAATACGCACTTTCCCTGCCCTCCTCAAGCTTGCGGCGCACCGATGGGGTGTACGTTGCAGTGGGTAATGCCTCATATACACCGTCAAGCGAGCCATAATCGGCAATCAGCTTGAGTGCGGTTTTTTCGCCAATACCGGGAACACCGGGAATATTATCGGATGCATCACCCATCAGGGCCTTAACGTCTACAAACTGTTTGGGGGTTACACCGTATTTTTCAAAAAATTTTTCAGGCGTATAATCAATCGTTTCGGTATTGGTAACAAGCAGGACGTGAACACGCGGGGAGATGAGCTGCAAGGCATCGCGGTCACCCGTCAGAATATAGGCCTCAGTATCCTCACTCGCCTCTGCCAAAGCAGCAATCGTACCGAGAATATCATCTGCCTCAAAGCCCTCCTTTTCCACAGTCGTAAAGCCAAGGGCGGCGGCAAGTTTTTTTGCCTCGGGCATCTGTGCGAGGAGATCGGGCGGCGTTGGGCGACGGCCCGCCTTATAGGCCTCAAACATTTTATGACGGAAGGTGGGCGCCTTCAGGTCAAAGGCAATCACCGCCGCATCGGGTGCCACGGCAGTAAGGTTTTTTTCCAGAATACCAACGGTGCCAAACAGCGCGTTGGTGGGAAAGCCCTCCTTGTTCGACAAGGGGCGCACACCGTAAAAGGCGCGATTTACGATACTGTTGCCGTCAACGGCGATGATTTTTTTCATCAGCGAGCGACCTCCACATGAAATATATATTAATTATACTACTATTTTTTAGGGTTGTCAATGAAAGTTTAACCAAAGCCCTTGCCTTTTTGCGCCTGATATGGTAAGATAGGAATATCACAAATAAGCGAGGCAAACGAATGGCAAGCAAGAAAAAGCAAAACGCCCCCGTGCAGGTAGAAAAGCCCGGCTATATCGGAAAAATTTTCAAAAGCGCGTGTGTGTATTATACTGTTACCACCTTTTTACTGATTTTCCTGTTCTGGTTGATCAGCGATGATATATCCCGTGCGATGCATCCCGTGGCCCTGATGCTGGTGCTTCCCTTTTCCCTGCTTTTCTCGATAGCAAACACGATTTTCCGCGAATCCTCACTCGATACGTGGGTGAAGGTCATCTGCCATTATACTATTACAATGCTCGGCCTGATGCTCTGCCTTTATCTGCCCAACAAGGCACCCGACGCAAGAGCGATTGGCGCGCTTGCCCTGCTTCTCGCACTTTCGGTGATTTACGCCATCGTCATGAGTGTGGTGCTTTATCTCCGTGCGCGTCTTTATAAGGTGGAGCGTGATGAGAAGCCCTATACAGGCGTATACAAAAAATAAATTGACACATAATACGGTTAAAGCAAAAAAGGAGTTTCTCTCATGCGCTTTAACCGTATTTTTTTATTGATTTTATCATTTTCCCTGTTATTGGGCGGCTGTACCTCGCATACACAGGAAAATACACCAAAGGCAAGCACGCCCGTAGCAAGCGACACGCAAAAAAACGAGAAAAATCCCCCTTTGCCGACCGAAAATAAGGAAACGGGCGATTTTCTCTCCCACGTGGTCTTTCTTGGTGATTCCACCACCGCCCACATGGCAAGCCGCGCCAAGGTTTCAAAAATGCAGATCTGGGCTACGAAAAGCCGTTATTTAAACCTCAGTCCGCGCGTAACCGACGAGAAGATTATTTTGCCCGAGACAGGCGCAGAAATGACAATTGCCGCTGCAGCAGCGGCAGCAAAACCCGCGACTTTGGTGATCACACTGGGGATTGACTACGGTGTTTATTATTATCGCAACGACGGTGCAAAATTTGCATTTTACTATGAAAAGCTGCTAGATGCCATAGAGTCATCCTCACCTGAAACCACCCTCATACTGCAATCGGTTTTCCCTGTTGGACGGCAAAGCACCGCAATCACCAATGAGATGGTGGATCACGCCAACCGCGTGATAAAAGGCATCGCCGACAAGCGTGGGCTTTTCTACCTGGATTCCAACCCCCTGTTAAAGGATAGCGAGGGATACCTTGCGAAGGAATTTTGTGACAGCGCCGACGGCATACACTTAACGGCTGCTGCGTACGCCGTGATACTGAAAAACCTGGAAAGCCATCAGGCCGAGATAACGGGGGGCACGTTATGAAAAGACTTTTACTGCTTGGGCTTCTACCGGTGCTTTTCCTGACAGGCTGCGGTAATAAAGCCGTGCTGAAAACGCCTGATTTACTGGCAAGCGAGGTGTTGAAAAGCCTGAACGGCGCTGAATTCACCCCGTGCGATGCCGATTACGTGACAAATAGCTTTGAGTTTGAAAAATCCCCAACCGCCCACGCGCTGTATTTCGGCAATGAATTTGGGGTGGAGTTTGGCGTATTTGCCTTTGCAGACAATGCCACGGCCAGAAAAGAGGCACTGAAAATTGACGATTACCTCGCACGCGAGGAAGAGTCTGTACGCGACCTCGCCGCACTCTACCCTGCCGCCGAGCTTTCTGCCAGGCTTGACCGCTACAAGGGCGCCTCGGTGCGCGTCAAGGGCAATACTGTGGCATATTTCCTCTTATCCGAAAGCGACCGCACCGCTGCAGAGGCGGCCTTTATCCGCGCGGCACGGTAAGAAACAGCAAACAGCAGGAGCGCAAACGCGCTCCTGCTGCTTATTTTATATGATTTTAATGCAGTGTTC
>JAZOSC010000068.1:0-8176 GCA_045656925.1 Eubacteriales bacterium
CTTGATGAATATGAGAGAAGCCCCGATGTTGTCACTACGCGCATCTTTGCTGAAAAATGCCGTATGATCATGCAAAAGCTGAACCGTATTTATCTTGTGAGCGATGACAACGGCAAGATATTTATCGATCCGTAACGGAGGGCTGCTGTGGAAAACATAGATCATATGGGGAAAAACAGCCTGACCGCTCTCTCGCGCAACAACTTGACCGAGCAAGGGCGGCTTAAGCTGACCAGAGATATTATTCTGGGCGTCATAACAGTGGTTTGCCTGGTTGTCGGCTTGCTCTACACCTACGTTATGGGTGGTGCTTATGATGCCGTGCCGCAGCTGCTGTATTTCGTCGGTGTGTTGATTCAGGGCGTGCCCGTGCTGTATGCGGGCGTGCGCGGTATTCTGACGAAAAATCTGACCAATGCCATGGAGATATTGGTTGGCATTGCCGTGATCGCCTGTGTTTTCAACGGGCAACTGATTTTAGCGCTTTTGATTCCGTTGATTTTAAATGCTGTACATCTTTTGGAGGAGCGCAGCATTATGGGCGGGCGCGATGTGATCGAGGGGCTGAAAAGGATGCAGCAGACGACCGCTACCCGTATTGAGAATGGTGTGGAAACTGTTGTTGATGTCAAATCACTGGCTGTCGGTGATGTGGTGGTCATTCGTCCGGGTGAGGGGATTCCCATTGATGGCGTCGTGCTTGCGGGTGAAACCGAAATCGACCAGAAATCGCTGACGGGTGAGCCGCAGCCTGCGCGTGCCGTGGCGGGCGATACTGTGTATGCCGGCACTGTCAATCTGACAGGACGTGTATCGGTGCGTGTTACGCGTGAGCATGTGGATACTTCTTTTTCCAAAATTCTGAAGCTTCTCGCGGAATCCGAGGGAATTACCGTTCCCGAATCGCGCCTGACAGACCGTTTTCTTGGTTATTACATTCCCTTCGTGCTTGCAGTTGCGGGTGCCGTTGCCCTGATCAGTGCCGATATTTCCAAGGCTATTGCCATTCTTGTCGTATCCTGCCCTTGTGGGCAAATGCTGGTCAGCTCAGCACCCATGATAGCTGCGCTTTCTGTGGCGACAAAGCGCGGCATTCTGATTAAAAACTCCAAGTTTATCGAGGAGCTGACAGAAATTGACACCGTTGTGTTTGATAAAACGGGTACCGTGACCTGCGGGGAGCTTTCGCTCGATGAAATTCTGCCTGCTCCCTCGGTGACGTGTGAGGAGCTTCTGATGACTGCCGCTGCGCTGGCAGACGGCTCTATGCATCCCGTATCGCGCGCAGTGATGGCGTACGTTGGCGACATGGCCGTTGATAAATCCTTACAGCTGCGCGAGGTTTCCGGCGGCGGTATGGAGGGTATACCCACGGACGGGGGCGAAATTTATCGTTTTGGCAGAAGGGAATGGCTAGAGAACGCGGGGTGCGAGATCCCTGCGGAGCTTGATGCCGATGCCAAGGGCTCTGTCAGCTTTGTTGCTTGTGGAAAGCGCTTGCTCGGCGCACTCTCCTTTGGAGATGCTGTGCGCGAAAATGCGGCAGCCTGCGTTGCAGAGCTGCGCGCCCTCGGCGCTACACGCACCGTGATGCTGACGGGTGACCGTGAGGCGCCTGCACGGCGTATTGCTGCAGCTGTGGGTGTAGATGAGGTGAAGGCCAAGCTCCTGCCACAGGATAAGCTTGACGAGCTGAAGGCATTGTCGGCGGGGGAGCATAATGTGTTGGCTGTTGGTGACGGCATCAATGATGCGCTTGCGCTTCGCGAGGCCACGGTCGGTATTGCCATGGGCGCAATGGGCTCGGATCTGGCAATTGATTCGGCTGATATTGCATTGATGAATAACAATCTGATGAATATTCCCTTTGTGATTTCGCTTGCCTGTGATACCCGCCGTATTATTTATGAGAACCTGATGCTGTCTATCGGGATTACGGTTGTGATGATGACACTTTCCGGCTTCGGCGTGATTTCCGCACTGGCGGGTACGGTGCTGCATAATTTGGGTGCCTTTGCGGTGCTCATCAACAGTGCCCGTATCTTACGCAAGAAATAATGACTTTTGTCTGACGGCTTATTCTGATAAAATCGTGATCAAAGAACTTGTTGTGGGAGGAAACGATGATTTATACCTTAAAGAATGAATTTCTTACTGTAAAAATTGCTGCAAGAGGCGCGGAGATCTTGTCGGTGCGCTCCGGCGACGGCGTGGAATATATGTGGCAGGGTGATAGTCGCTATTGGGACGGCACCGCCCCCTGGCTTTTTCCTATTTGCAGTAAATTAGAGGGTGACGTCTATACATACGGCGGTAAGCAATATGAGATGTTCTGTCACGGCTTTGCTTATACAAGTGAATTTACGGCGCATGAGGTCAGCGATACTGCGCTTACGATGCGGCTGCAGGCAAACGAGGAAACCCAAAAAGCCTACCCCTTTGATTTTCTTCTGGAAATCTCATACCGGCTTGAAGGCAATCAGCTTAGCTGTACGATGTCTGTGACTAACAGGGATGCTGCGGTTATGCCGGTTGCGGTTGGCGGTCATCCCGGATTTTGCGTTCCCTTGGGCGGTGACGGCTCCTTTGATGATTGGAAGCTTGTGTTTTCAGAGCCATGCACGCCGCGTGCAGTTGTTTTTACGGAGAACGTGCTTGATAGCGGCAAACGTATCCCTTATCCTTTGCAAAACGAAACGACCTTTCCGTTGTCGCGCGAGCTGTTTGTGATTGACGGCACCTTTTTCTGTGATATGGCGCCTGCGGTCACGCTGTGCTCCGATCGGTCAGAGCATGCTGTTACCGTGCGTTACGGGAAGATACCCTATCTTGGTGTCTGGTCGGAGGCAAATGGCGGTGATTTCGTCTGTGTGGAGCCTTGGTACGGTATGGCGTCGCTTGAGGGTGTATCTGCGCTTGAGGAAAAAAGCGATATGCTGCACTTAAACGCGGGTGAGCAGCATGTGATGCAGATGGATATTATTTTTCATTAAAATATATGTAACGGTTGGGCGGCGTCTTCGGGGCGCCGCCCTTTTGCGCGTGCGTGTCGGCACGAAAGATAACGCCGCCTTTTCAATTCTAAACACGGAAAAATAAATTTATTCGCCTTTCGCATTTGAAAATGTTATAATAAAATATTTCCGCTTTTGGAAAAAATATATGCAAAAGCTATTGACAAGGCCGCCAAGCTTGTGTATAATAAGGGTAACAATGAAACGGGCGCGGCTTTGCCCGCGGGAAAAGGAGATTGTGATGAAGGCTACGACAAAAAAGGGTTCTGTTCCGATGGGTGCTGATGCTGCCGAAAGAAAAAAGGCTTTGGAAACTGCCATTAAGCAGCTGGAGCGTGATTACGGTGCAGGTACCGTTATGAAGCTTGGCGAAAATACACATATGGAGGTGCAGGCTGTGCATACGGGCTCGCTCTCCCTTGATATGGCACTGGGCATCGGCGGCGTGCCGCGCGGCCGTATTATTGAGATTTTCGGCCCTGAATCCTCGGGTAAGACCACGGTTGCGCTGCACATTGTGGCGGAGGTGCAAAAGACGGGCGGGCAGGCCGCGTTTATTGATGCGGAGCACGCGCTTGATCCTGTTTATGCCAAGGCGCTCGGCGTGGATATCGATAATCTGCTGGTATCCCAGCCCGATTGCGGTGAGGACGCACTTGATATTACCGAGGCACTGGTGCGTTCGGGTGCGATTGACGTGGTTGTCATTGACTCGGTGGCGGCGCTTGTTCCCCGTCAGGAGATTGAAGGAGATATGGGCCAGTCCCAGGTGGGCGTGCAGGCACGCCTGATGTCACAGGCGATGCGTAAGCTTTCTGCCGTGATTTCCAAGAGCAATGCGGTGGTGATTTTCATCAACCAGCTTCGTGAAAAGGTGGGTGTGATGTACGGAAACCCCGAAACTACCACGGGCGGACGTGCGCTCAAGTTCTATGCCTCTGTCCGTATTGATGTGCGTAAGACAGAGCAGTTGAAAAACGGGAATGATATTTACGGCAATCACGTGAAATGCAAGATTGTCAAGAATAAGGTTGCGCCTCCCTTCCGTGTGGCAGAATTTGATATTCTCTACGGCAAGGGCATTTCCCGTGCGGGCGAGCTGGTTGACATCGGTCTTGCGCTGGACGTTATTCAGAAGAGCGGCTCGTGGTTCTCCTATAACGGCGAGCGCCTCGGACAGGGTAAGGATAATGTCCGCAAGCTTCTTGAAAGTAATGCTGCTCTTTTTGATGAGATTGATGCTAAAATCCGTGCGCGCTTTGATGCGCTGGAGGTTGGTGAAGATACCTTTGACGTTGATGATGAGGACGAGGAGGATTTTGACCTGCAGGCCCTGAAGATGGGTGATGATGACTGACCGTGCAGTCAGGCTTTGCAGCCTGCGCGCCGCAGACGGCGGCGCCAGACTTGTGATGAATATTGAAATAACCGATGCCACGGGTGTGGAAAAGCTGGTGCTTTCCCCCTTGGTAGCCAGGCTTGGCACGCTTCCCTTGGTGGGAGAGCTGACCGAGGATGCACTCGCCCTTTACCGTGAGGAAAGCCTGTTTGCCGATGCGCTTTCAAGGGGATACCGCTATCTGGGTGCGGCCGATTGCTCGCCTGCCTCATTGCGAAGGAAGCTGCAGGCGGCAGGGGTGTCGGGAGGGCTTGCCATACAGGTTGTGGAGCACCTGATGGAAACGGGCCTGCTTGTCGAGCGGGATAGCGCCCTGCGTGAGGCGGATAGATGTCTTGCCAAGCTTTGGGGTGACCGCCGTATTATGGCGGTTTTGCGCGCAAAGGGGTACGGTGACCGGACGCTTGCTACGGTGGCCTCATATTTGCGGGAGCAGGAGAGCGTCGTGCGATGTGCAAGCTTGATTCACAAGCGCCGTATGCCTCTGCCGCAGGACGAGCAGGAGCGCGCGCGCTTTGTTGCCTCATTGATACGGTATGGCTATACGGGGCGTGAAATCAAGGCTGCAGTACAACTGCTGAAATCGGAAACACGCCCTTGATTTTTTGAATGAATGCGCTGTAAATGAAGTAATCGCTTTGCCCTGCGCGGCAGCGGTTGCTTCTTTATGGCGCTTTTTTGCGGAATTTACTGCACCTCTTTACAAATCGCGCATTATCGGTTATAATATTTGTATACATCATAGGCATAACTGCAACGATAAGAAAGGGAATACGGTTGGCTATGAAATTGGAAGAACGCAAAAAAGCCTCTGCGGTTATTTTTGACGGTAAGGTGCTAAACGTACGGTTAGATACCGTTGTTTTGCCAAACGGGGCAGATGCGACACGCGAATATGTACATCACGTTGGTGCTGTGGCGGTACTGCCGTTAACCGATGACGGAGATGTGATACTGGAAAGGCAGTTCCGCTATCCCTTCCATGAGGTGCTGGTGGAAATTCCTGCGGGTAAGCTTGACAGCGCCGCCGAGGATCCGCGCAAGGCGGCTCTGCGTGAGTTGCGCGAGGAAACGGGTGCCGTAGCGGAGGAGCTTGTTTATCTGGGTGATTACTACCCTTCGCCCGCCATTCTTGACGAGCGCCTGCGGCTGTATCTTGCCCGTGGCTTAAGCTTTACCGCACAGCAAACCGACGAGGATGAGTTTTTAGAGGTATTCCGTATGCCGTTTGATGAGCTTGTAAGGGAAGTTCTTGAGGGGAATATCCCCGACGGTAAAACACAGGTTGCTGCGCTGCGTGTTGCGGCAATGCTGAAAAGAGAAGGAGAGGAAAAACAATGAAGCTTAATTATAAGCGCACGGTATTCGTCGGCTTTGCATTTTTTCTGATTACCGCCTTCTGGCAGGCCTATGATTCCATTATTCCTATTATTCTAACCAACAAATTCGGTCTGGCACAAACCTGGTCGGGTGCGATTATGGCACTTGATAACGTGTTTGCCCTGCTGCTGCTGCCCCTGTTTGGCGCACTCTCCGATAAGGTAAACAGTCGCTTTGGCCGTCGCACGCCCTTTATCGTGGTAGGTACGGTTTGTGCCACCATTCTGCTGGTTTCGCTTTCTGTTGCGGATAATGCACAGCTGAAGCGGATTGAACGCGTGACGGGTGTTGAGGGTGAGGCTTACGGGCAAGCCCTTACAGAAATATGGGAGCAAAATCCCACGGTGCGTGATTTTAATGCCGAAGGACTGGTGGCAGATAAAAAGCCCCTGCAGGAGCTTTTGAGCAAGGCGGAATTCACGTCAATTCCGATTACGGTGCTTGATAAGGATGGAAAATCAGTCACAAATCCCGATTATACCAACAAGGTTGTGCCTGCAAGGCAGGCATATGCCTCGATGATGACAAAGCAAAATGCCACCCCTCTGATTGTTTTTATGCTGCTGCTGTTCTTCACGCTGGTGGCCATGGGCACCTTCCGCTCTCCTGCGGTTGCGCTGATGCCCGATGTGACGGTGAAGCCCTTGCGCTCAAAGGCAAACGCCGTTATCAATCTGATGGGTACGGCGGGCGGCATACTTGTGCTGTTGCTCGGCAAGGTGTTTGCAACAGGCTCGGTAAAAAATGCGATGATGAGCTACAGTGCTTTCTTTGCTGTGGTAGCGGGTATTATGCTTGTTGGTCTGGTCGTTTTTCTCTTTACCGTGCGAGAGCCGAAATGGGCGGCAGAAATGGAGGCGGAAACCAAGCGTCTTGGTATCGACGCGCACGCGGAACAGGTTGATGAGGGCGCTACGCGCAAGCTTTCCCGTGCCGAGCGTATTTCGCTTTTCCTGATTCTTGCCTCGGTTGTATTCTGGTTTATGGGCTATAACGCTGTAACCAGTAAATATTCGGTTTATGCCAGTACGGTGCTGGACGTGGATTACAACATGACACTGCTGATTGCACAGGCGGCAGCTATTGTGGCGTATCTGCCTGTGGGTATGCTTTCTGCCAAGCTGGGCAGACGTAAGATGATTCTTGGCGGCGTCGTGATTCTTGCGGCCTCCTTCTTCTTTGCATCCTTCCTTGGTGCCGAGAGCGCACCGCTTGTAAAAAAACTGCTGATGCCTGTGCTTTTTGCGCTTGCGGGTATTGGCTGGGCAACCATCAACGTCAATTCCTATCCGATGGTAGTGGAGCTTGCACAGGGCGGCAACGTAGGCAGATATACGGGCTTTTACTATACCGCCAGCATGGCAGCACAGGTCGTCACGCCTATTTTTTCGGGCGTGCTGTTGGATAATATCAGCTGGCGCACACTTTTCCCTTACGCCACCTTCTTTGTGGCACTTGCGTTTGTGACGATGCTTTTTGTTCGTCACGGCGACTCCAAGCCCGAGGCAAGAGCGACTGTGCTTGACGGCCTTGGTGGCGGTGATTGATATGCACCCACTAGTAGTCGTATCCTTGATTTTAGCCCCCGTGGTGCTGCTTTTTGCTGTATGGCTGGTGCTGATCGCCCCCCGTGCACGCAAAAAAGATATGGCGCCATTTCTGCGTCCCTACGCTCACCGTGGGCTTTGGAATGACGAGGTGCCTGAAAATTCTCTTGCTGCCTTTGCGCGTGCTGTAAGCCATGGCTATGCCATCGAGCTTGACGTACAGCTTTCAAAGGATGGCACCGTAATGGTTTTTCATGATTACACGCTTGCGCGTATGTGCGGCGAGGAGGTGAGGCTTTCTGACCTCACTGCTACGGAGCTTGCAGAAAAAAGATTATTGGGTAGTGCAGAGCATATTCCCACGCTTGCCGAGGTGCTTGCGCTGGTAGATGGGCGTGTGCCACTGCTGATTGAATTAAAAGGAGAAAGCACAAGCCTTATGCTTTGTGCGCCGTTGGCTAAATTGCTTGATGACTATCATGGTCCTTATATGATAGAAAGCTTTAACCCCATGCTGTTGCGCTGGTTTAAAAAGCACCGTCCACAGGTGCTGCGCGGACTTCTGTCAACCAATCTGATCAAGGAAAAGCGTGATGGCTCCCGTGTGCTGAACTTTTTGCTTTCATCGCTTCTGCTGACGTTTCTTTGCCGTCCTGCCTTTCACGCGTGGGATGGTCATTACCCGCATTGCCTTGCCCTTCGCGTAGGATTGAGGCTTTTCGGTGCGGCATCCTTCGTGTTTACCATGAAAAGCAAGGAGGAGTACAGCCGTTTTTTGGGGGCAGGACACATTCCGATTTTTGACAGCTTCATTCCCGTTGACAGATGAAAAACGG
>JAZOSC010000069.1:0-2169 GCA_045656925.1 Eubacteriales bacterium
ATCTTCGATGGCAGAAATCATGGAAACGCGGCGGAGATGGTTGCCGCCGTTTGCATATTCCGCATCAACAAAGGCATCGACCAGCATGATGGCCAGGCCCTCGCCCACCACACGCTGACCGAAGCAGAGCACGTTTGCATCGTTGTGCTCACGGGTAAGGCGCGCGGAAAAGGTATCGGAGCAGCAGGCGGCGCGGATGCCCTTGTGCTTGTTGGCAACCAGCGACATACCGATGCCCGTGCCGCAGATAAGGATGCCGAGGTCGGCCTCTCCTGACTGAATTTTTTCGCAGGCGCGGTGTGCGTACACGGGATAATCGCAGCTGTCGGTGGTGTGGGTGCCGACGTCAATGACGGTAAAGCCGCGCATTTCAAGGTGCGCCTTCACCACGCCCTTCAGGTAGGGGGCGGCATGGTCACAGCCGATAACGATTTTTTTCATATCAGTTTTTCCTTTCGGGAAATTATTTTCGGGGGAAGGGGATTTGGTGCTTGCGCGCTTTATCTTCGCCGCCAGTTGCGAGGGCGGCTTGCTTTGTGCAACGCTGAAATTACTGTGCCTGCTTTGCCAAGCGCTCTCTTTCTGCCTGGGGCAGACGGAGATAGATGGGGGCGAGGGTGGCATCTGTACCGCGCGCGCCCTCTCTGAAGGCGGCAAGGGCAGCAAGCGCCACGCCGACGGCACACTGCTCGGCAATCGCCACGGGTGGTGTCACCACGGGAAGCTTGAAGCTTGCCTGTAATACGGGCACGCCGTCACCCACGGCAAGGAAGGGCTCACCCTGCTCCTGCAGCCATGCCTCCAGCTGCTTGGCGGGCATGGCACTGTCGGGCATCAGGCGCGTCATGGTATCGCCCTCGGCGCGGAATACGGCGGTGTAGACCTCGCCGCGCCTCGCGTCCATGGCAGGCACGATCAGTCCCGTGTGGGGAAGCTGGCTTCTTGCCATCGCCTCCAATGCCGAAACACCCAGCACACACTTATGCTTGCCAAAGGCAAGCCCCTTTACCGTGGCAACACCGATACGCACGCCCGTAAAGGAGCCGGGGCCTGCGCTGCACGCAAACAGATCCACATCGTCCACGGTGGTGCCTGTCACGTCAAAGAGGGCCTTGACCATCGGCAGCAGCGTTTCGCTGTGGGTGTTGCCGTTTTTCAGGGTGAAATATGCAAGGGGCTTGTCGTCGCGGCAAAGCGCCACGCTGCCCACTGCGGCGGTGCTGTCAAGGGCAAGAATCAGCATAGCATGCTCCTTTCCTCAATTTCTACGGTGCGGCTGTCGGGGATTGCCTGATTATCCTTGGCAATCGTTACCGCAATATAACGGTCGGGCAGGGAGGAGAGAATCTTTTCACTCCACTCGACCAGCACGATGCCCGTGCGCGCGAGATAATCCTCAAAGCCGATGGCGTAAAGCTCGTCCTCGCTTTCAATGCGGTACATATCAAAATGGAAAAGCGGAATTTCCCCACGCGCGTACTCGTTGACGAGCGCAAAGGTGGGGGAGCGCACAAGACTGGTGGGGGAAGCCACCGAGGCAAAGCCGCGGATAAAGGCTGTTTTCCCCACGCCAAGGTCGCCAAAGAGGGCGATGAAGCGCGGCAATGTCTGATCCGCCAGCATTTTTGCGGCAAGTGCCGCACCCGCAGCCTCGGTTTCGGCGGCGGATGCGGTGTGTAGAGCCTCCTTTAACATCAGAACAGCCCCGAAATGTTGCCGTCGTTGTCAATATCGATCGCGTAAGCGGTGGGCATTTTGCCAAGGCCGGGCATGGTCATGATGCTGCCCGTCAGCGCAACGATAAAGCCTGCACCTGCCGAAAGACGGATGTCGCGGACGGTGAGGGTGTGGCCCGTGGGGCGACCGAGCTTGCTCTGGTCGTCGGAGAGGGAATACTGGGTTTTTGCCATGCAGACGGGGAAGCGGCCGTAGGCCTCGTCAATGGCAAGAATGTCGGCAAGGGCCTTTTTCGCACCTGCCTCAAAGACAACGCCTGCCGCGCCGTACAGCTCCCTGGCAATCGTTTCAATCTTTTCGGGGATAGAGAGTGCCTCGTCGTAAAGAAGCTTGAAATTCTTGGGCTTCTCGCAGGCGGCAACCACCTTCTCGGCCAGGGCAATACCGCCCTCGCCGCCCTTTGCAAAGACCTCGGAAAGGGCGAAATCCGCA
>JAZOSC010000070.1:0-6341 GCA_045656925.1 Eubacteriales bacterium
TCCGAGAGCAGGGCGTGGGTGCCGATCACCACATCCAAGCGATGGGTGGCATCGGGATCGGTGAGGCGGGCGCGGATCTCTCTCTTTTCCTTTGCGGTGGAGGCGCCGATGAGCAAAGCGCAGGAAATGCCCATTTTTTCAAAATAGGGGGAAAGCTCCAGATAGTGCTGACGCGCCAAAATTTCGGTGGGCGCCATCAGGGCCGCCTGCCTGCCGCTCCTGACGGCAATCAGCATTGCGGCTGCGGCACAAACGGTCTTGCCGCAGCCTACGTCGCCTACGACAATACGGCTCATGGGAATGTCAGTTGCCATGTCGGCGCGGATTTCTGCAATGACGCGCTCCTGTGCGCCTGTCAGCTTGTAGGGAAGTGTGGCAAGCAGACAGGAAATATCGTTTTTGTTGCAAATGGGTGCGCCCTGCATTTTGACCGATTTTTTTGTCAGAGAAAGCCCCAATGCAAAGATAAAGAATTCATCAAAAATCAAGCGGCGCTTGGCACGGGCAAGTGATACGTAGTCGGTGGGATTGTGAATGTTCCGCAAGGCAAAGCCAAGGGTGGCAAGGCGGTTCTCCACGCGGATTTCATCGGGTAAAGGGTCCTCTAAAAGTGAGGCCTGCGAGAGCACAGAGGCCACGTTCCCTGCTACCAGCTTGGGGGTAAGTCCTTGTGAAAGTCGGTATACGGGGAGTAAATCAGGCAGAGGGGTATCTGTGGTATATGGCTCGCTTTCAGGTGCGGTCATTGTGTATTTTTTACCTTTTTTCTGCACTCTTCCCCAAAAGCGGAAGGTGCTGCCAAGCACGAAGCGTGTTTTTAAATATTCCTGATTGTAAAAGGTGATTTCGCAAACCCCGCTTTCGTCAAAGGCGCGGAATTTAAGGAGTGACATGCGTCCGCGTATGCGTGTGCTTTTTGGCTCGGTGCCAACGGTGAGCACCACTGCCGTGCGGCAGCCGTCGGGAGCTTCCGATAACAGATGCACGTCGCCGCGGTTTTCATAAGCGCGCGGAAAATGGTAGAGAAGGTCGCCAAGCGTGGAAATGCCCAGCCTTTCGTATGCGGCAACCTTGGCAGGGCCTACGCCGTAAAGCGTTTTGATTCCATCGGTTAAGTGATTAGACATAAGCCCACCCCCCTTCTTAATTAGTGCTATTATATCAAAAATATGATGTGCTTGTCAAGAAAGGGTGCGGAAAATGATTTGTAGCGCAAAAATGTGCTGCTCCTTGGCTGTTTTCTCTTGACAGATATGGTTTTTTACTGTATAATATTACTATCAATAAGTGTCGTGTGGCGTATGCCGGCGCGAGATAAGGAGTGTAAGATGAAAAGAATTTTTGCGTTATTGCTTGCTCTTTTGTTGCTTTGCACAATGGTTGCATGCTCCGGTGATGATACCAATAAGGATGAGCCCACAGACCTTACGGTTGTAACCGAGCATCAAAGCATTACGATAGGTGCTTATAAGGATTGCTTTGAGTATGAGATTATCAACGGTGATGAGGTTGCTATTGTCGGCTTCTCTTCGGTTTATAATCTGCATGAGATTACAATTCCTGACAAAATTGAGGATTGCCCCGTGGTAAAGATTGCTGACGGTGCGTTTTATCAATGCAGTCAGCTGACAGCTGTCACGGTTCCCGCAACGGTAACCGAGATTGGCAGCATGGCATTTGCAGGCTGTGTACAGCTGCAGCAGATTACCTTTGCCAATAGCAGCATTGTCAAGTTGACGTCAATTGGCGACTACGCCTTTGCAAAGTGTGCGGCACTCGCTGCAATTGAGCTGCCCCAAACCCTGACCTCGCTGGGTGCAGGCGCGTTTTATCAGTGTGCCGCGCTTGAACTTGCAGTGCTGCCGCAGGGTATTACCGAGATTAAGCAGATGACCTTTATGGGCTGTGCAGAGCTTGTTACCGTTGCCAGCAACAACGTTGCCAAAATTGCTGATTACGCCTTTTGCGGTTGTGTCGCGCTGGAATCGGTTAATGTTCCAGCCGGCGTGCTGCAGTCAATTGGCAAATATGCTTTTTCGGGCTGCAAAAAGCTTCCTGCTATCAGCGACCCCGAAATTCTGATTGGCGAAAATGCATTTTCCTGAAAATACATAAAAAAAGAGCCGTAGAAAACATCTGCGGCTTTTTTGTCACCTTTTTTGATTGCGCGACCGATTTTTCTTGACGGGTGGCGCTTTTGCAGGTATAATGAAAATAGAATATTCCCCGAAAGGAGCTTGCTATGGGCATTAAGATTGTATCGGATAGTTCTTCCAATCTGCATGCTTTTCCGTCTGTACCGTATGTATCGGTGCCGTTAAAGGTCATTACCAAGGAAAAGGAGTATTGCGATGACGAAATGCTTGACGTTTCAGGCATGATTGCAGATTTGCGAAAGGTACACGGCCGTACTGGTACCTCTTGCCCCAATGTTTTTGAATGGCGGGAGGCGATGGGCAGTGAGGGTGACGTGATTGCCATTACCATCACCAGCAATTTGTCAGGCTCCTATGCCGCGGCAATGCAGGCCAAAAGAGAGCTTGAGGCAGAAAATCCCGCCCGCAGCATCGCCGTCATAGACAGCCTTTCCACCGGTCCCGAAATGCAGCTTGTGATTGAGCGCATCGCTACGTTGATTACGAAGGACAAACCCTTTGCCGAGGTGGAACGCGAGGTGCGCGAATATCTCACGCATACACACTTGATTTTTTGTCTGCAATCGCTTGATAACCTGGCCCGCAACGGGCGTGTGAATCCGCTTGTTGCCAAGGTTGCAGGTGCGTTGGGCATCCGTATCGTGGGCATTGCCTCCGCTGAGGGCACGCTGGAGCTGCTGCATAAGCCGCGCGGTGCCGTGCGCGCGAGGGAAAGCGTGCTTTCTGTGATGCGTGAGCAGGGCTATCAGGGTGGACGTGTGCGTATCGCCCACTGTCTGAACGAGGCGGGAGCAGATGCACTTGCCGAGGCAATTCGCAGAGAATTTCCGACTGCCGCAATCGAAATATTAAAAACCACTGCTCTTTGCAGCTTTTATGCAGAGGAGGGTGGATTGATGATAGGCTATGAGGATGTAAAAGCTTGAAAAAGCCCCCGTACGGGGGCTTTTTTCATAGCCTGATACCACTTAAAAAGTTGACTGAAAGCGTCCCTTCCCCGCAAAGCACCAGCATCCTATCTGCCCTTGTCAGCAGGGTGGTTATATCGGGTGAGCCATAGCGTGGATCAACCACCAGCAAACGGTAATGCATGGCAAGAAAGGGAAGCAGCGTATTGGCATAGCTATCCTTTATCACCAGTAATACGGGGCGTGTGTCATCTACCCCCCGCGTGATTTCAAGCAGCGCGTGATTGCCGCCCAAAAACACGCCGTATCCGTCGCGGGTGGATAATTTTTCCATATCGTACAGCCCTGTAAGGGGGAAAAGCTTTCCGTCCTTGCTTATTGTATAATTCCGGTCGTCCTCGTAGCGATAGAGTGTGATGACATCAGGCTTGGTAAAGGGTATACCCGCCTTGGCATCACTGGTGCCAAGAAAGCGCCCTCCCACTGCTACACGGGTAAATTTATCTATACCGTATGGCGTATAATCAAGCTTTTTGCCCAGATGGGTGTAGAGTGCAAATGCACCGTCTGTTGTCATGTGGTGGTCGGTACGGTACCAGTAATCGGGATTGTTTAAAAGGGAGCAAAGGGCTTTATCGCTGCCGCCCGGAGTGACGGGATAGCCCATCGGTAATAGCTCCGTGAGGCTTGCCTGCTCTGGCAAAACAGCAACGGTGCAGGGTGTTTGTAGCGCCTCGGCGCGCGACTGCAGTGCTGAAAGCTGACGGAGATTTTGTTGCCTGATGCGCTCATTTGCGGTTGGCAGCTGTATCAGCCTGCCGTCGGGGCAGACCAGCACGCCGTTTACCGCACATTTGCCAAGAGATAATTCCGTTGCCGCGCGCACCTCGCGCATAAGCTCCCTTGTGGGGATATGCTCGGCCAGATAAAGGTCAATCCCCTTTGTATAGTCGCCTGTGAAAAGTGTATTTTTCGTAAGAGACGGCATATTTGACAGATAGCGGTTTTCTCGCGGCGAAAATTGCGGTGCGGGAAAAAACACTGTTGCAGCACTGCCCAAAAAAAGCAATATGCAAAGAGAAGCGAGCAGAAATATGTCCTGCGTCTTGATGTTTTTCACGGTATCACCTCTTGCTATATTTTGTGATAACAAGGGGCTTGTTAAACCGCAAAAAAATGGCACGCCGTGTGCGTGCCATTTTTTTAAAATCAATTGAGTGCGTCTTTGATGGAGAAGTCCATGCGTCCCTTTTTGTCAAGGCCCATATATTTTACCTTAACCACATCACCGAGCTTGAGGACGTCCTCGACCTTGTCAATGCGGGTTTTGGCAATCTTTGAGATATGAACCATGCCTTCCTTGCCGGGGGCGTATTCAACGAAGCAGCCGAACTCCTTGATGCCGGTTACGGTGCCGGTGTAGACGGCACCAACCTCAGGCTCAAATACAATTGCGCTGATTGCTGCGCGTGCCTTTTCAGCGCTTTCGCCATTCACAGCTGCAATGTGAATGGTGCCGTCATCCTCAATATCAATTTTAGCACCGGACTCTGCAGTGATCTTCTGGATTACTGCGCCGCCCTTGCCGATAACCTCACGGATTTTGTCGGGATCAATCTTCATGGTGGTCATCTTAGGTGCATATTTCGAAACCTCGGTGCGAGGACCGGGAATAGCCTTGAGAATGACCTCGTCAATGATGTAGTCGCGGCCCTTGTGCGTCATAGCGAGTGCAGCCTTGATGATTTCGGGGGTAAGGCCGTCAACCTTCAGGTCCATCTGGATAGAGGTGATGCCCTTGTGGGTGCCTGCTACCTTAAAGTCCATATCGCCGTAGAAGTCCTCAAGACCCTGAATATCCATCATCACATCCCAGGAGCCGTCCTCTGCGGTGATAAGGCCGCAGGAAATACCTGCAACGGGAGCCTTGATCGGCACGCCTGCATCCATCAGTGCAAGGGTGGAGCCGCAGACAGAGCCCTGCGAGGTCGAGCCGTTAGAGGAAACGACGTCGGAAACAAGACGGATGGCGTAGGGGAATTCATCCTCGGAGGGGAGAACGGGTACGAGAGAACGCTCTGCAAGTGCGCCGTGACCGATTTCACGACGGCCGGGGCTGCGGGTGGACTTTGCCTCACCCGTAGAGAAGCCGGGCATATTGTAGTGGTGCATATAACGCTTGCTGGTTTCGCTGTCAATTCCGTCAAGCATCTGTGCTTCGCCAAGGGTGCCAAGGGTTGCGGCAGTCATGACCTGCGTCTGACCGCGGGTGAAAAGACCGGAGCCATGCACGCGGGGCAGAAGGCCAACCTCTGCGGCAAGCGGACGAATCTCATCCATACGGCGTCCGTCAACACGCTTTTTATCCACAAGGAGCCAGCGGCGGACAATCTTCTTCTGCATCTTGTAAAGAAGCTCCTCCATCATGCCGGAAAGGCCCTCGTATTTCTCGGAAAACCTTTCAACAATGGCGTCGTAGATGGGTGCAATGCGTGCGTCGCGTACGGTCTTGTCATCGGTATCAAGCGCAACCATCAGATCCTTCTCGCAGAATGCAAAGATTTCGTCAAACATCTCATGATCCAGCTCGCAGGAGGGATACTCAAACTTGGGCTTGCCGATTTCGTCAATGATTGCATTCACGAAAACAAGCAGGTCCTTGATTTCACGGTGAGCAAGCATAATGGCGTCGTACATGGTGTCGTCATCAACCTGGTTTGCACCTGCTTCAATCATCACAACCTTCTGCATGGAGGCGGCAACAGTCAGCTGCATATCGCTTACCTTCTGCTCCTCCTCGGTGGGGTTGATGACGAGCTTGCCGTCAATCAGACCGACGTGAACGCCGCCGATGGGGCCGTTCCACGGAATGTCGGAGATGGAGAGGGCAATGGATGCGCCGATCATTGCGGTAACCTCGGGCGCGCAGGTGGGATCAACCGACATAACGGTCAGGGTGAGAGCCACATCGTTACGCAGATCCTTGGGGAAAAGGGGACGGATCGGGCGGTCGATCACACGGGAGGTGAGAACAGCCTTCTCCGAGGGCTTACCCTCGCGCTTGAGGTAGCCGCCGGGAATCTTGCCTGCGGCGTACATTCTCTCGTCATAGTCTACAGAGAGGGGCAGGAAATCGATGCCGTCACGGGGACGGACCGATGCGGTTGCGCAGCAAAGGATCGCAGTTTCGCCGTAGCGAACAAGGCAGGAGCCATTTGCAAGGCCGGCCATTTTACCGGTTTCCACAACCAACGGGCGACCTGCCAGCGTGTAGCGG
>JAZOSC010000071.1:0-2186 GCA_045656925.1 Eubacteriales bacterium
CCCCGGTGATACCGTGATGGGCCTCAATCTCGCCCATGGCGGCCACCTCTCCCACGGCTCTCCCGTCAATATTTCGGGCAAGTATTTCAACATTGTTCCTTACAGCGTATCGGATGAAACCGAAATGCTTGATTATGAGGACATCCGCCGTGTCGCACTGGAATGTAAGCCAAAGCTGATTATTGCGGGTGCAAGCGCCTACTCCCGTACCATTGACTTTGAGGCCATCGGCAGAATTGCCAAGGAGGTCGGCGCCTATTATATGGTCGATATGGCGCATATTGCAGGTCTGGTTGCGGCAGGGCTTCACCCCTCGCCCGTGCCCTATGCCGACGTGGTGACCACCACCACGCATAAGACGCTGCGCGGTCCGCGCGGCGGTCTGATTCTTTGCCGCGAGGAGCTTGCGAAGCAGATTGATAAGGCAGTATTCCCCGGCACGCAGGGCGGCCCGCTGATGCACATTATCGCCGCCAAGGCGGTTGCACTCGGTGAGGCGATGACCGCAGAGTTCCGCGCCTATCAGCAGAATGTTGTCACAAATGCGAAGGTGCTTTGCGACGCGCTGGTGGAGGCCGGCTTCCGCGTGGTGTCGGGGGATACCGATAATCACCTGATGCTGATTGACCTGCGCCCCTTCGGTATTACGGGCAAGGAGATGGAAAAGCGTCTTGACGAGGTGCATATCACCGTCAATAAGAACGCCATTCCCAATGATCCTGAAAAGCCTTTTGTCACCAGCGGTATCCGTGTAGGTACGCCTGCCGTTACCACACGTGGCTTCGGCGAGGCTGAAATGAGGCTGATTGCAGGCTGGATGCGCGACGTTGCCACCGATTTCGAGGGCAACCGTGAGCGCGTGACCGCCGAGGTTATCGCACTTTGCGAAAAATTCCCGATTTACGAATAAAGGAGCATCTACTATGAAAGTAATGGTCGTTGGCGGTGGCGGCAGAGAGCACGCAATCATTCGCTCTATTGCAAAGAACCCCACCGTAACTGAAATTTTTGCTTTGCCGGGTAACGGCGGCATGAAGGACGATGCCACCTGTGTGCCGATTGCGGCAACCGATATAGATGCTATCGTTACCTTTGCGTATGAAAATAAAATTGACTACGCCGTTGTTGCACCCGATGATCCTTTGGTGCTGGGTGCTGTGGATGCCCTGACGGCACACGGTATTCCTTGCTTTGGCCCCTGTAAGGCCGCCGCTATTATTGAGGGCAGTAAGGTCTTTTCCAAGAATCTGATGAAGAAATACGGTATTCCTACTGCTACCTACGAGGTTTTTGACGAGCCTGCAAAGGCACTCAAGTACCTGGAAACTGCGGAAATTCCGATTGTCGTCAAGGCAGATGGGCTTGCTCTCGGCAAGGGTGTTATCATCGCGACCACTCGCGAGGAGGCGATGAATGCTGTTCGCTCCATTATGGAGGATAAGGTTTTCGGCAAGAGTGGCAATCAGATTGTGGTTGAGGAGTTTCTGACAGGCCCCGAGGTTTCGGTGCTTGCCTTTACCGACGGTAAGACGATGGTGCCCATGGTCTCCTCAATGGATCATAAGCGCGCCCACGATAACGATGAGGGGCTGAACACGGGCGGTATGGGTACAATTGCGCCCAACCCCTACTACACAAAGGAAATCGCTGATCTTTGTATGGAAACCATTTTCCTGCCTACGATGGCGGCCATGAATGCCGAGGGGCGCACCTTCAAGGGTTGCCTTTACTTCGGTCTGATGCTCACACCCAAGGGCCCGAAGGTCATTGAGTATAACTGCCGCTTCGGCGATCCCGAAACGCAGGTTGTTCTGCCTCTCCTTGAAAGCGATCTCCTGACTATCATGCAGGCTGTTACCGAGGAAAGGCTTGCAGAGGTAGAGGTGAAATTTTCTACGGGGGCGGCCTGCTGTGTGGTGATGGCCTCGGAGGGCTATCCCACCAAATATGAAAAGGGCTTCCCGATTACGATGAGTGAGGAGGCGCGCCCCCACGTATTCGTGGCAGGCGCGGCCATCAAGGATGGTGCAGTGGTGACGAACGGCGGCCGCGTGCTTGGCGTCACCGCCATGGACACGACACTGGAGGGCGCCATTAAAAAGGCGTATGCCCGTGTAAGTGAGGTACATTTTGACAATGCATTTTATCGCCACGACATCGGCAAGCGTGCCATGGCGGCTTTGAGA
>JAZOSC010000072.1:0-8873 GCA_045656925.1 Eubacteriales bacterium
ACATCGCCCATGGCCCTGATCGGGGAAAGGTCAATATCGCTGCCAAGCGTCGCAGCATCTAACACGACAATTCTCATACTGTGCCTCCCGAAAAGTCATTTTTCAATACCATATGGTACTTATATAGAATATCCACGGGATGATAGGAAAGCTTTGCCTGCCTTAAGCCATCATCGCCCGTATCGTCCTCACGGTTGATGAGGCGAACCCCCATTTTCTCATAGCATTCACGGGCAAACAGCTGATTGATTTTCTGGTATGCGCCCTTGCATGCACGGCTTGCCTTTTCGATATGAACATAAAGCACGTCATCCACAACCTCACCCACAGTCAATGCAACGATTTCGTCGGCAACGGTCAACAATCCGCCCACCACGGGAAGTGCCTCCCATGCTGCTAAAACCGAAAGCACCAGGCGGTTTTCATTCACCTCGTCCTCGGTCATTTCCCCACTCGCCATGAATTCGTGCATAAATGCGATGGCAGAAGGAATCTCCTCGGCCGTCAGGGGCAAAAACCGATAATCGGGGTAAAGCTTCTCAAACTGATGCACCAGATTGCGCTTCTTGCTGAATTTTTTACCCGCAAGGGTGGCCAGCTCCTCTGCGGAATAAATATAATCTGCCCAACGGCGCGAGGTGCCTTTTTCCAATACCGTTGCCGCAGATTCCACCTCAGGGACAAGATGCGCGGGAACACCGCACAGGCGCACGCTGTCGGTGGGAAGCACGGAAAGCGCCCCAAGCGTTTCTGCAATCGGCTGCCCGATTGCCATGGGCGGATGATAGGAAACACCAAAGCGGTTATTGCGGCGCAGGTAAAGCAATCCGTCCTGCAGCGCATATTCGATACCGAGATATCCACCCCACATAAAGATATAAAGTGCGCTGTATTCTGCCGCAACCAGCCCCTTCCCCTTGAAATAGGGCAATATTTTTTCAAAATCAGCGGGACAAACGCGATTGAAACAAAGCGTTTGCAGACAAGTGTTATTCATAAACGACCTCACTTTTTTAAGCTATCATTTAGTATAGCACAACCCTCCTTTAAAAACAAGTGCCGCCATCTGTTTTTTCGCGATCTGCCCGCATGCTTTTTTCCTATTGTTATATGATTTTGAAATAAATCTTGCATTCCCACTGAAAATGTGCTATAATACTTTCTACCTAATCCCACTGATAACGCGTCGCAAGGCGCAGAAAGGTATATCACAATGAACATTGTTATCGTAGGCGGCGGCAGCGTAGGCACCGCAATCTGCACCCAGCTTGCCCGAGAGGACCACAACATTACCCTGATTGATGAAAGCACCGCGGCACTGGCAGAAATTACAGATAGCTATGATGTTTATGGCGTAGTCGGCAACGGCGCAGACATTTCTGTTCTGCAAAAGGCAAACGCCGACAAGGCGGACCTGCTGATTGCGGTTTCCGCCATGGACGAAATCAACATTCTTTGCTGTGCGGCCGCAAAAAAGCTTGGCACCAAGCATACTGTAGCGCGTGTACGCAATCCTGAATACTCCGAGTTGATGCAGCTTTTGCAAAGCGAGATGAGCCTTTCCTTTACCATCAACCCCGAGCTGGCGACAGCTGAGGAAATCTCCCGTCTGCTCCGCTTCCCATCCGCGACAAAAATCAACACCTTCTGCCACGGCAAGGTGGAGCTTGCAGAATTTGTCATTGATGCGGATTCCCCCTTCTGCGGTGTTTCACTGAACGACCTGCGCCGCCGCCTGAACATCAAATTTATTGTTTGCGGCGTTTTGCGTAACGGTGAGGCACATATTCCATCCGGTCACTTTGTCATCGAAGCGGGCGACACCGTATGTATCACCACCTCTGACCGTGAGCTGACCAGGCTTTTCAAGGCCCTGGGCATCTACAAAACTCCCATCAGAAACGTGCTGATTGCAGGCGGCGGTCGCACGACCTATTACCTGCTTTCTCACCTCAAGGCAGCCAAAATCAGTGCAACAGTAGTGGAAAAGGACAGGACGCTTTGTCGGGAGCTTGCAGCGGAGTATGCTGATGCAACCATCATCTGCGACAACTGCACCAAGCAGGAATCCCTGCTTGAGGCGGGACTTGAAAGCACCGATGCTTTTCTTGCTTTATCAGGTGTAGATGAAGAAAATGCCATCGCCTCCATGTACGCCAAAACGCTTGGCCTGCGCAAGATCATCACAATGATCAGCCGTATATCCTACATGGATTTCTTCAAAAGCGCAGGGCTTGAAAGCATTGTTTCCCCCAAATCCTCCACCGCTGCAAACATCGTGCGCTACGTCCGTTCAATGGCAAGCACGAAGGACTCCAATATTCAGGTGCTACACAAAATTCTTGACGACCGTGTAGAGGCGCTCGAGCTTTCTGTCAACAATGATATTGCGGGACTTACCAACGTCCCCCTCAGGCAGCTTCGTCCTCGCCACGGCGTGCTGGTTGCCTGTATCGTGCGCGGCAATGACGTCATCATTCCGTCAGGTGATGATGTCATTATGAAAAACGACACCGTCATCGTCGTCACCAAGGACGACGGCACGAAGAGTATTCGTGATATTATTTAATAAATTCTCGAAAAAGGACTTTTCATGAATTACCGTATGATAGGATACCTTTTGGGTATCATTTTGCTGATCGAAGCGGTGCTGCTATGCCTACCGATGATGGTTGCCTTACTCTACGGGGAATCCCCCTTTCCCTTTCTCATCACCATTGGTATTCTCGTATTGACGGCACTGCTCCCCGTGCTTTTCAGGCCGAAAAACACGCGCATCTACGCAAAAGAGGGCTTTGTTGTCGTCGCCTCGGCATGGATTTTAATGTCCCTGTTCGGCGCCCTGCCGTTTGTGTTCAGCGGCGCCATCCCCAACTATATTGACGCGGTTTTTGAAACCGTTTCAGGCTTTACCACCACAGGTGCCTCCATTCTGACAGCCGTTGAGGGGCTGCCCTACGGCATTCTGTTCTGGCGCAGCTTCACCCACTGGGTAGGCGGCATGGGCGTGCTGGTCTTTATGCTTGCTATTCTTCCCTCCGACAACGGCCGTGCGATGCATCTGCTCCGTGCAGAGGTCCCGGGCCCCATCAAGGATAAGCTGGTGCCGAAAATGCGCCAAACTGCGCTGATACTCTACGGCATTTACGCAATGCTGACCCTTGCCATGATGATTGCCCTGCTGTTTACCGGAATGCCGCTTTACGACTCGGTTGTCAACGCCCTTGCCACAGCGGGAACGGGTGGCTTTGCGGTGAAAAACGCCTCTATCGGCGCCTACAACAATCCTGCCGCTGAATGGATTATCGGCATTTTTATGATTGTTTTCGGTATCAACTTTAACCTTTATTTCCTCTTGATTGTCAAGCGATTTACTGATTTTTTCAAGAACCGCGAGCTTCGCGTATATCTTTCGGTTGTGCTTGGTGCAACGCTGTTGATTACCCTGAACACCCTTTCCTATTACCCCACCGTAGGCACCACCGTCCGCACGGCGTTTTTTCAGGTGGCAAGTATTGTTTCAACCACGGGCTTTGGCAGCTTTAACTATAACCTCTGGCCCTCTTTTTCCAAGAGCATATTGTTCCTTTTGATGCTTACGGGTGCTTGTGCAGGCTCCACGGCAGGCGGCCTTAAAATGTCGCGCGTAATGCTGATGTTTAAAAACATCTTCCGCAGCATCAAGCAGCTTGTTATGCCTCGCTCGGTCAACGTGGTAAGGCAAGAGGGTGAGGTTATCCCCGAGCGCACCCTGCACGCAACGGCAAATTACATTACGATTTATTTTGTAATGATTGTGTTTATGACGCTGCTGGTTTCGCTTGACGGCTTTGATTTTGAAACAAACATTTCTGCGGTGCTAGCATGCATCAACAACATCGGCCCCGGCTTTAGTGTGGTTGGCCCTGTCGGGAATTTTGCAGGATTTTCCTATTTTTCCAAGATTTTACTGACCTTTACAATGCTGGCAGGCCGTCTTGAGCTTTTGCCGATCCTTATCCTCTTTTCTCCCACGCTCTGGAAGAAAAGCTAACCCCCACTCGGGCGTCCTTCACCCTCTTTTTAAACGGGGTGAGACGCCCGAAATATTTTGCGAACTTTTTTCAAAAAAGGACTTGACAAACCATAGCCGATATGATATAATCAGCCTGTTCGAAAATCGCTGGTGTGGCTCAATGGCAGAGCAGCTGTTTTGTAATCAGCAGGTTGATGGTCCGACTCCGTCCACCAGCTCCAGTGATGTTCGGCGGCGCTCCGCCCCCGACGTTATCAAACCAAATATGGGAGCGTTCCCGAGTGGCCAAAGGGGACAGACTGTAAATCTGCTGGCAATGCCTCCGGTGGTCCGAATCCACCCGCTCCCACCAAAACAAAGCACCCGCCCTTGTGGCGGGTGCTTTGTTTTGATGAGTGCGGCGGCCCTTTGGGACACCGCGTGTCTGCGCAAGTCACAGACTTGGCGCGACGAATCGGCGGCAAGGCCGCCGCCACCTGTTTACTCGCTTTACGCCCTTGTGGCGGGTGCTTTGTTTTGGTGAGTGCGGTGGCCCATTTGGGACACCGCGTGGTACTACACCGAAAGGTGTGCTGGACGAATCGGTGCGAAGCGCCGCCACCCGCAAAAAATTTTAAAATTTTCTGTTCCTTCTGCAAACGTATTTGTTATCGAAAAATATGCCCCGAACCAATCCAAATAACATTCCCCCAACAAATACGCCTAGTCGATACCCTCTTTTTTTAGCCACTTTTTTTCCTATATCAATTAAAGCCTATATTCTATTTTAAGCGTAGAGGAATTACCCTTCGGCGGTTGAAATAAAACAACATCTCCCACACTCATACAATCTCTCATAGCATTGCATACCATAGGAAATCTGTTTTTTAAATTCAATTCTCTATGTATATCTCTTGCCGTTAAAATTAAAATAGTTTCTCCTGCACTTTTCGCCTTGAGTTTTAATGCTTTTATATATTCGCGAATATCATTCGTTGTCATTTTTTTCTGTTCCTTCTTCCCATTTTTCTCTTTTTCCGTTATCAATAATTCCATTTGTTCCTCTAATCTTTGAATTCTAGATAACAATTCAACAATAATCTTTTCATAATTCATAAAATTATCCCCTTTTTTGAATTCTAATAGAATTTTAACATATAAACAATAAAATGTCAATAGAATTCATCAAAAAATATTTACAAAAATTATCCTCTTGCCTTTTTCTTAACAGCCATATTTTCACGAATCCCCTTGCATTTCCCATCTTGCCATGATATAATACCACTATCAAATAAAAGCGAGGTTCATTATGAGCAACACTCCAAGCGAGCTGATAAAGGCTCTTATCAATTCAAACAAGCATTTCCGCATCAAGCTACTCGGCGATTCCATTACCCACGGCGTGGGCGGCACGGGCTTTCAGCAAAACGGCGCCCCAATTGTCGAGGGCTTTGCCCGCAATCCCGACGGCTACTGCTGGTCTAATAAATTCAAAAAATTTATGGAAACAAATTACGACTGCGAGGTCGTCATTAATGCCTGCACAGGTACAAAAATTGAGTTTGTGATGGAGCATTTTGACACTCTTGTTGACCAAGAGGACGACCTTATCATCTGCACCATCGGTACAAATAACCGCCACCGTTACTTTAAAGACTGCCCTGACGGCAAGCCTGAACGGGAGGCATTAGCCACCGATTTTTATCAGAAAATCATTAGGCTGCACGACATGCTTAAGCAAACCGGCAAAATCTTTATTCTTGCGGCAAACATTCCTGCCGGGGAGCGAAACGAGGCGGACGGCGTCAATTTTTGGCGTATTCTGCACATGGACGATATCAATGCGATGTACAAGCATGCAGCCGCAAAGCTTGGCTTCCCATTTATAAGCATCTATGACCGCTTTACCGCGTATTGCGCCGAAACAAACACATCGCTTGACGACCTTCTTAGCGACTGCCTGCACCCCAACGACCGCGGCTATGACATCATGTATGAGCTGATTATGAAGGAATTTGGTCTGCCCGTATAATTTTTACATACCCCGATTTGACATCGGGGTATATTTTTTTGCAAAAATCGCCCCTTCCCCTTGGCAAAATGCTGATTATATGATATAATAAATTGTTATATAAACGTAAAGGAACAGAGAGGTGCTTTTATGCTTCGCAAAGATTTGCGTAACGTTGCTATTATTGCTCACGTTGACCACGGCAAGACCACACTGGTTGACCAGATGCTGAAGCAGGGCGGTATTTACCGCGAAAATCAGGAAACCGTTACCCGCGTCATGGACTCGGGCGATATTGAAAAGGAGCGCGGCATTACCATTCTTGCCAAGAATACCGCGGTACACTATAAGGACGTCAAAATCAATATTGTAGATACCCCCGGCCACGCCGACTTCGGTGGCGAGGTAGAGCGCGTTCTCAAAATGGTAAACGGCGTCATTCTACTGGTGGATGCGGCAGAAGGCCCCATGCCCCAGACGCGCTTCGTGCTTCAGCGTGCGCTTGAATTAAATCACCGCGTCATCGTGGTTGTCAACAAAATAGACAAGCCCGATGCACGTCTTGGAGAGGTAGAGGACGAGGTTTTAGAGCTTCTGATTGACCTGAACGCCACCGACGAGCAGCTGGATAGCCCGATTCTCTACTGCTCGGGCCGTGCAGGCACTGCCTCCCGTAAGCCCGATGAGGAGGGTGTTGATTTAACCCCTCTTTTTGATACCATTCTTGACTATATTCCCTGTCCCGAGGGAGATGACGAGGGTGGCCTGCAGCTGTTGGTATCCTCGATTGACTATAACGATTACGTTGGACGCATCGGCATTGGCCGTATCGAGCGCGGCGAGCTGCGCCAGAATCAGGATGCACTGATTTGCAATTATCACGCGGGCGGAACCCCCAAGCGCACCAAAATCGTTTCGATTTACCAGATTGACGGTCTGACGCGCGTTCCCGTAGAAGCTGCCCGTATGGGTGATATTGTCTGCTTCTCGGGTGCCGCATCGATTACCATCGGTGATACTATTACCTCAACCACTGCGCCCGAGCCATTGGAATTTGTGAAGGTAAGCGAGCCGACAATGGAAATGACCTTTGCGGTCAACACCAGCCCACTTGCGGGTAAGGAGGGCAAATTTGTTACCTCCCGTCAGCTCCGCGAGCGCCTTTACCGCGAAACCATGCGCGACGTATCCCTGCGTGTTTCGGACGGTGATACCACCGACGAATTTAAGGTTGCGGGCCGCGGCGAAATGCACCTTTCCATTCTGATTGAAAATATGCGCCGCGAGGGCTATGAGCTTTGCTGCTCCAATCCCCGTGTGCTCTTTAAGGACATTGACGGTGTAAAATGCGAGCCGTTTGAAAAGGTTATGCTGGACGTACCGATGGAATACGTCGGCCCTGTGGTGGAAAAGCTTGGTCAGCGCAAGGGCGACCTGCTTGAAATGCACCCCATTGGCGACCGCACGCGCATTGAATACCTGATTCCCTCCCGTTGTCTGATTGGCTATCGCTCCGAGTTCCTCACAGCAACTCACGGCGAGGGCGTCATCAATACCCTCTTTGACAGTTATCAGCCCTACCGTGGCGAAATTCCCATGCGCTTTACAAGCGCACTGGTCGCCTCCTGCGACGGCGAAACCACCCGTTACGGTCTATTCCATACGCAGGAGCGCGGCAATCTGTTTGTTGGCCCCCAAACCAAGGTATATGAGGGCATGATTGTAGGCATGAACCCCAAAAACGACGACATTGCCGTCAACCCCTGCGCCGAGAAAAAGCTCACGGCCATTCGCTCTGCAGGTGCTGATGAAAAGCTGCTGCTGACACCGCCCGTCATCTTCTCTCTTGAAGAAGCGATTGAATTTATCACCGATGACGAATTGATTGAGGTCACGCCCAAGTCCATTCGCTTACGCAAGAAAATTCTGAATACCGAGCTTCGCATGAAGGAAACCATGCGCCTGCGCCGCGCCGCAGCCGCCGCAAAGCAATAATACAATATAAAAAGCAGGCAGAGCACCGAACGGTGCTCTGCCTGTTCACATATAACGCGCCAAACGCATTCACTGTTAGAAGCAATGAGAAAGGAGCGTTTTATGGAGAGAAGACCAAGCAACAAGCGCCCTCAAGCGGGAGAAAGCGCCTTTTTACACGAGCTTGCTATGGCAGCTCATGCCGAAAAGGGTGCGGTGATGCACTATACACATGCGGCTATTCTGGCGGCAGATAAGAACCCCGCCGCAGCCAGACTTTTTGACGAGCTGGCCCGTGTGGAGCTGGCACATTATGAAGAATTAGGACAGCTTTTACTTTATCTTGATAAATATCTGCCGCAAGGCACGCGCAGCGCCTGGCGCAACGTATTTTTTACAAAAAATCCGCATACGGTGCAGAAAAATCCGCCACATGAGGCGCATTTTATCGAATATGCCATTACAACGGAACGGGACACTGCCGCAAATTATCGCCGTCTTGCAGATATGACAAATGATGACGTTGCCCACAAGCTGCTTCTGCATCTCTCAAGTGAGGAAGCAGGCCACGCCACAGCACTGGAAGGACTACAGGAAAGAATGCAGAACTCCTGATTGCATCATCGTATAAGCCCACTGTTTTTTTCACAAACTAACGGCAAAAACGGAGGATGAATCATGACACCTGATATTCGTAAATGTGCCATTATCGGCTGCGGAAGCGTCGGTACAACCACCGCCTTTTCTCTCATGAAAAGTGGACTTTTTTCCGAAATGGTACTGATTGATGTTGATAAACGGCGTGTACACGGTGAGGCCGCAGACCTGAATCACGGATTGCCCTTTCTTGCTCCTATGGACATTTATGCAGGCGATTGGCGTGATACGGCAGAC
>JAZOSC010000073.1:0-3028 GCA_045656925.1 Eubacteriales bacterium
GCAAGGCGTCCGCCCTCCACATCAAGCACATGTACGCGAAGCCCCGTCCCCTCAAGCACGAGATCTCCTGCCGCAGTTTTCAAAAAAACGCTACTTTCATCAAAGCTGACAACCTCTACGACACCCGTGATCTGCACGTCAGCACGCTCAATTACAGTAACCGTATGCGATTTTGCCGCCGACACGACGCCCTTCGATGTAGCACCAACGGGTGCAGCTCGCCCCTTTTCCGTTTCAGACATGGTGTACCCCCAAAAATACTGATGATACACTATATGCGAAGCGGAATTCTTTTATTCCTCGATTACCTCGTACAGCCCCGCAGCATTCTGCTTGCCAACAGCTTCCTTTACCGAAAGCACACGAACCTTAAGCGCACGTGCGCCAAAGGTTACCTCCACAATATCACCCTCCTTAACCTCATACGAGGCCTTCACGGAGCGCCCGTTAACCGTCACGCGGGCGGCATCACAGGCATCATTTGCTACAGTTCTGCGCTTGATAATGCGCGAAACCTTTAAATACTTATCAATTCTCATATTACTCCAAAAAATACGCGGCAAGGCCATCCCTCGCCGCGTATTTTTATTCCCGTGGAAATTACTGTACAGCGTCCTTCAGAGCCTTGCCTGCGGCAAAGGTAGGAACCTTAGCTGCTGCAACTGCGATAGCCTCACCCGTCTTGGGATTGCGGCCGGTTCTGGCAGCACGAGCCTTAACTGCGAAGGTACCAAAGCCAACAAGCTGAACCTTGTCACCTGCCTTGAG
This sequence comes from Eubacteriales bacterium, assembly GCA_045656925.1. Taxonomy (GTDB): domain Bacteria; phylum Bacillota; class Clostridia; order Oscillospirales; family CAG-272; genus Firm-07. The sequence continues at coordinate 769 of JAZOSC010000073.1, forward strand.
GGCTTCTTTAATAGCCTCAACAGTAGCATTCAGAGCTGCCTCTGCGTCCTTTTTAGAGAGATCTGCCTTAGCGACGATTGCTTCGATCAATTCTGCCTTGTTCATAGGTGTGATACATCCTTTCTGTTATGTTGGGAAGCCTGCAACAAGCATTGCTTGTTCCTATGTAATAGCATACCACACATTACACAAAAAATCAAGAGGAAATTTTAAAAAATTGTCGGTTTTTCTTATTTTTTCAGAATTTTTTTAGCCTCTTGCCACAAAATATCCTTATCCGCGTCGCTCATAGACACAATATCTGCCCCTTTTTGCCTTGCAAGCTCCTCTACGGCAGCAAAGCGCATAATGAACTTATCGGTCGCGGCAGACAGCGCATGCTCGGGATCTACGCCTGCAAAACGGGCAAGGCTGGCGGCGGCAAGAAGCAGGTCGCCCATCTCCTCAAACACAGCGTTTTCATCACCCGCATCCATCGCGCTCTCCACCTCGAAAAGCTCCTCCCGAAGCTTTGCCGCAACTGCGGTGGCATCAGGAAAATCAAGCGCCTTTGCCTTTTTTCCGACCTTGGCCGCACGCATCAACGCGGGAAATTGGCGCGGGATTGCGGTCAGCTTATCGGTCAGCGTCGTACGCCCTTTCTCCGCACTCTTGATATCCTCCCAATTAGCAAGCACCTCACCCACACTCTCGGCCTTCACGTCGCCGAAAACATGGGGGTGGCGGTGGATCATCTTGCGGCAAACGTCGCCTGCAATTTCATCAAAGCTCGCGCGTCCTTCCTCCTCCTCAATACGGGCATGCAGCACAATTTGCAGCAATGCATCACCAAGCTCCTCACGGAGTAACACGGGATCGTCGGCATCAATCGCCTCTACAACCTCATAGGTTTCCTCAATCATATCACGCCGAAGCGACTGATGTGTCTGCGCCCTATCCCACGGGCAGCCACCCGGCAAGCGGAGCAGCTCTACTATCGTAACCAAATCACGGGCATCATATTCCTCTTTGGCAAGAATCGTCTGTAATTTTTCTTCTCTTTTCATGATTTTTACCTCGCAAAAGCTTGCATTTTAACAGTATTTCCCCAAATGGCAAAGCGCACAGCACTACACGGTCAAGCAATCCCAAAGCAAATGCCAGCAAAAAATAAATAAATACCACCGTAAAAAGCGTACCCAGCACCGCCAGAAGCGACGGCAGCGCAAAACATCCCAATATACGGTAAATAAGCACACCGAATGCAACCGACAGACTTGATGCAAAAAGCGGCGCGCCAAGCCGGCGGTAAAGAGGCATCTGCAGGTGCGTATGACGGCAAAGCAACAGCAGATTTGCAAATAGCACGACAAGATTGCATACAAGCGTGCTGATGGGCGCGGCGTAAATATGCACGCGAGGGACACCAAGCAGCCAAGCTTCAAGCACGAGCTTAACTACGGCACCCAAAAGCATGGTAAAGACAGGCAAGGCTGCTCTGCCCACCGCCTGCAGAGTTGCGGCTGTGACAGAAATCAACACCGTGGGCAACAAGCACACCGCCAGTATAGATAAGAGCGGCGCTGCCAGCATCACTGCCCCCTGCTCGCCCATATACAGCACGGAGAGAATCGGGGCAGAAAAGACGGCAAGTCCAAGTGAGGCGGGTACGGTAATGAGCAACGTCACGCGAAGTGCAAGGGTGAGTGCGTGCGAGGCCTCCTCTGTATCTCCTACCGCCAACGTTTTTCCCAACACAGGGATTAAGGAAAGCGTAACGGGTGCAAGTAATGCCGGGACAAGATTATAAAGCGGCAGGGCCAGATTGCCGTAGCTGCTGTACATTTCATGTGCAGCCGTGGGTGCAAAGCCAGCCGCCTGCAATCTTGCTGAAATCAAGGCCGTATCCACAAGCGTCACAAGGCCCGTTACAGCTGCACTCACCGTAATGGGGAATGCCACACGCCAGAGTGCACCCAGTACGGAACGGCGCGAGGGCGGTATCCCCTTGCCCGCCCCAAAAAGCCTACGGCGCGAAAGAATCAGCCACAAAAGCATCGCAAGCGCGGCAAGCGCCGCCCCTGCCGTAATACCTGCCACAGCAGCTGCGGCAACGGCAGGCGTATCTGCCCCACGCGCCCTTGCAAATCCTGCAAGCGAAATGCCAAATATCAGCTTGCCGAGTGCTTCAATCACCTCGGCGGCGGCAGTAGGCAGCATATCGTGCCTGCCCTGAAAAACGCCCTTGACAGCCCCCGATACCACCGCAAGCGGCAGGGTG
>JAZOSC010000074.1:0-34449 GCA_045656925.1 Eubacteriales bacterium
AAAACCCGACGCAATTGCGTCGGTTTTTTATTTTCCCTGCCGCAGACCTGCGGCAGGGATTTTGTTTGACAGCTATCTGTCCGATAATTAAGACTTAGGCTTTGCACCGGGCACATACTTACGAAGTGCCTCCTGGAACAAGTAGTTGTATCTGCTATAAGTCTTATTTTTCATAATAGATACGTAGCAGTAAACGCAACCGTTCTTCTCAGTCGGTACAGAATTCACATCATTCAATGCAACCTCTGCAACATTACGCATGGTGTTGCTGACACCGGCAGATGCATGCGTTGCCCAATAATACGTTTCATTGCCTTCAGCATCGGTTACCTTGGCAAATGCAATACCTGTAAAGCTTCTCGTATAATTGCTTGCCTTGATATTGATCAGCGAAGCGCGAATGGTAAGAGAACCGTCAGCCTCCGTCACAATACCGTCCTTAGCCTCGACAATTACATACTTCGCAGCGTTTTCTGTCAAAACCTTCAGGAAGTCAGTGCCAAATTGCCAGCCATCTGCAAAGCTTTCAGACGGGAAGATCAGCGTACCATAGCTTACTGTGCCAAGCGTTGCAAGATATGCCGCACTGTCTGCAGATATGCTGGAGGTAAAGGTAATACCCTCTGCACCGAGAACAGGGCGAATAACGGGAGAACCCACCATCACGGGTGCATATTCCGTATAATAACCGAAGCACAAGTAGTAAGACTGGCCCTCATAGGTGCTCAAGGAGGACGCAAGCAACGGCAAAGAATTTGTAGGAATAACAGTATCCTTCAAGAAATACGGCTTTTCCTCAAGCGTATACAGTTTGAAGTCGCCCTCCAGACGAATATTTGCAAATTTGCTCATCTTGAGAATGGACTGATCACTGTCAGTGCGCTTGTCAACAAAAGTGCCGCCCTTGATCAGAATACAAGCCGGCTGTTTACTAACTGCATAGACAATTGCATCATCAGCCTTATTGCCGCCATCTCTATCCTCAAAAAGGAAGGTGCCATTGTTAATAACAAGCGGTGCCGTATTATGATCCAGATAAATCATACGTGTAGCCTTGGAAATAAAGGTACCGCCGTCAACGACAAAGGTAGCATTCATACCCGTTGCTGTGGTGGCATTTCCGGTCAGGAAGAAGATACTCGCAGACTCTGTCTCAAAGGTGCCGTCTGTAATACGGAAGACGTATTGAGGGATCTCGCAGGACACATAGAATATAATAGATTTATCAAAGCCCTTGAAACTGCCACCCTCAATAGTCAGAACATTATGATCTTCGGTGACCGATACACCGGCAATTGTTGTAGTCAAATTAAACATATTCACCGTGTTGCGAGAAATATAACTGCCGCCTTTAATTACAATACTACCCTTGAATTCGGTGGAAATCGAGAACATACAGCAAGGCAAGGCGCTTGACGAAAGCACCGCACCAGATGTTATGTCAAGCTGAATGTCACTATCCTTTTCGGGGTTGAAAACAATATCGACAGCCTTCAACAAGAACAATGCTACCGCATCAGTTGTGGAATCAAATGTAGCCTTCATGGCCTTGATATCCAGTGTACCTCCCTCAAAGCCACTATTCATATAGAAGCCGGCAACATCGTAGCCCGCCTTTCTGGAAAGGTCCTTAAAGGTCGGGTTTGTAGGCTTGAAGCCCGTGTATGCCGAATCTGCTTCCAAGGGATTTTTATCAATTCTGATGGCGCCCGGTGTATGCGCATAAATCCAATAACAGCCACCTGTAACCGTGCCACCGAAAATATTCAGCTGCATTGTTCCACCCGTAGCCTCATTCATGGCAAAGACACAATAGGTATATTCATTCCCGGTAAAGCGACCACCATAAATATTAAAAATTGCTTTAGCGTTTGCAATATGAATCATCATGGCAGATGTGTTACAACTTGCAGCCCTGAAATTGGAACGGAAATCACCGTTATAAATGTTAAGCACACCGCCACCTTCTTTATAATAAACGATATGCGCTGCAACAAAGGTACCGCCATAAATATCAAGGTTTGTCAAATAATATTTGCTTCCGGTACGGAAAATGTGCGTACCCACTGTACGGCTGCTATCGGGAACGGCGTTATTTATCGTAACGGTAAAGGTACCGCCGGAAACCCTCATGTCAACAGGGCCGGCAAAATACCACATATCGCGGCCGGCAACATCCTTCATTTTGAAGGTGCCTGCCGTAACATTAACCTTCACATGTTGATTTAAGTAGAAATAAAATCCTCGGTAGGTAAAGGAATCCTTTGCCTCAAACACAGGAGAGATTTCTTCCTCTCCCTGCTTGCGACTGCCAATTGTCAGAGTTGAAACGCAGTTGGACATATACCAGTGGTAACCGCCCGTAAAATAGCCGCCATAGAAGGATACGGGAAATTCCTTGAGAGAACCGGTACAGTAGACAATGGTGTATCCACAACCGCCGTCAAAGTTACCACCATAAATGGTCAAACTGACACTGTCGGTATCCTCATAAATAGTAATCAAATGCGCTGCGTCCTTCGCAATATTGTCGCTCACAAGATTGCTCTTAAACGTACCACCGAAAATCATGATTTTTACCATGCCGTAATAGTCCATCAGCACACGGGTAGCTTCAAAATAACCATCGTGAATGATGAGTGTAGATGCCTCTCTGGACGCAGTTTTACGACTATCATCGTAAACAAACAGAGGACTGGTTTTTTCCTTTACCTTATTCGTCGCACCTTCGGGATCTTTATCTTTATCATCCAGTTCACGGTCAATGGCGTTCTTAACAAAGCGACCATTATAAATCACGATGTTCGTCTTAACCGCTGCAACCTCAAAGATATTGCTGCCCTTGGTTACGTGGATAACGGGGCACATCGTTTTATCGGACGCATCGCCAAAAGTTAGCGTAGCACCGTTACCGTTGCTGATATAGATAAAATCTTCACTGCCTTTAGCAGTCATATCAAAGGTACCGCCTTTGATTGCCATAGTGGCACCGCCATACAAATTGAAGGGCCTATCGCCGGAAAAGCTCCATTCGCCGCCCGCAATCGTAACACTGCCCTTCTGCAGCATAATACCCGTTTCCACAAAGGTGCCATCGATAATCGTAAGCGTTGCCGATGCATGATTCAACAAGAAGAGCGGCTGAGTCTTATCCGTATTGGTAAAGCTACCGCCCGAAATGGTTAAGCTACTAGAGGTGGTGATTTCAAATGCCTCTTGGCACACAAACGTACCACCGGAAATCCCAATTGTGGCATTTCCCGTAAGTGAAAGCAGTACATCTGCCGTATACGTGCCACCTGTTATATTCAGCGTACCACCCTGCAATTCAAAAATCGGCTGCATGGTGACGCTTACACAGTTTGCGTTTACGTTAACCTTGCCTGCCACAACCTGAATAAAACTAATTCCGCCCAGTGTGTAAGAGCCGGACACGTTCAAAACAGCCTCGGCGTGGTTGACAATAATCGGAATCCAACCGGAAATATTAACAACCACATGTGGGAAGCGACCTCCACCCGTACTCTGGTCCTCAATTTCTTTTTTGATTTGCTTATAAAAATCGCTGTCAAAAGAGCTGATATCATAAGTACCGGCCTGGGTGATTTCGTAATAACCATCAAATTCCGACAAAACAACAGAAATCTTATTCCAATCGAAATATTGGTCAAGCGCAGTATCCGGTGTTGAAGCGCCGTCATCAAAGTATATTTTCAGGGTTTCGGCGCTGACTGCTTGGCCCAAGGTAAAGGACTTAAAAATAGCAGCCTGATTCGCCAGCAGCGCACCCGCACCAACCACGTGCAGCTCACCGCCGTTCAGCGTAGCATTAACCGACGAGGTTTGTTTAAAGTTGAAAATCACCTTACCCTCAACCTTAGCACCGGCATCAATGGTAACGGTAACAGGGTTCGGTGTCTGATCGGAATAAAACACTTCCTCAGATGCCTTGATGACAGCACCGCTTTTCAACGTGATAACAGAATCCTTCGCATTTCGGTTATTCAAATTGACAAGTCTTGCACACTCAACAGTTGCATTCTCTATAGAAAGTGTGTTGGTGTATCTTGCCTCTACGAGATTGCCACTGGTCAAAATTTTACCACCCGTGATGCTGATTGCAGAGTTTTTCGCACCCGACATGTAAAGATAGAAAATTCTGGCGGTGTCACCCATATTCAAATTGGTTTCGCCCGCAACAACGATATTCGCTTTTTTGTTGCTATAGCAAAATGCCGTGGAAGCAGAGCCATTCACCTTGACGGAATTCAGCGTCAATGCGGTAGAGCCGTTCAGCGTAATATACTCGGTCTGAGCAGTAGTAACGGTATCAGCCGCCGCAAGTGTCAAATTCTCAAGCGTGACAGCACCCGCCGTCAGATCAAGAAAGGTGGCAGCCGAGCCACTGCGAGAGGACACTACCGTATCCGCAAAGGTAATCGTCTTACCCTGCGTGCCACCCGTAATGGTATAGGTGAAAGCCTTGCTTAAGGCAACACCCGTGGCCTCGGTCACATCCTTCAGCACTACAACCTTGTAGTTGTTTGCCGTGACATTCGCAAGAGCATCAGTCAGCGTTACATAGTAGCCCACATGAACACCACCGGCATCGACAACCTGATAGTTGTCCGTGGCAGCAGGTGCGGGTGTTCCGGTTGCAGATGCCATCAGAAGCATCGTCATCATCATCACGACGATCAGCACTGCAAGCAAAACCAAACGCAGTTGTTTCTTCATAGGAATACTCTCCTTTTTCTTATATTGCGGTAAGCCGCTCTATACGCGCGACCGCATAAGTCGCGACAAGTATACATTCATATTATATATGAATTCAAAATGGCAGTCAATGGTTTTTGTACAATTTCGCGATTTTAAACAAAAAAACAGACTGTAAATCGTACAGTTTGCCGTGCGTCCTTAGCTGCTTTCTGCAAAATTATCTGAAAGCAAAAAGGAACCGCCGAAAGCGGTTCCTTTTAAAGTGTAATCTGACCGTCGCCGTTCTCCCACGGCGGTGTGTCCTGCCCGACTGAGTCAGGCACAGGAAAGCTATCTGCAAAGGCGGTGGCAAGCTTATCGCAACGCTCGTTATACGGGTGCCCTGCGTGCCCACGTACCCATTGAAAGGTCACATTGTGCTTTGAAAGAAGCCCCAGAAGTTGTTCCCAAAGGTCTGCATTCAACGCAGGGGTTTTATCGGCCTTGCGCCAGCCACGTGCGCGCCAGGCCTCCGCCCAGCCGTTATTAACGGCTTCCACAACGTAACGGGAATCCGAGGTCAGTGTTACCTCACAAGGCTCCCGCAGAGCCGCAAGGGCCGCAATCACGCCCGACAGTTCCATGCGGTTGTTGGTGGTATACGGCTCACCGCCCGAAAGCTCTCTTTCATGCCGACCGTATACGAGAATGGCTCCCCAGCCACCCCTGCCCGGGTTGCCGCGGCAAGCACCGTCGGTATAAATATCCACGTGCTTCATTCCGCACCCCTCACCTTCTTCAGGAAGGTGCGCAGACAAGAAACGGTTTCCTCGCTGAGATCATGCTCGATCTTACAGGCATCCTCCAACGCGACCTCGTGAGATACGCCAAGCGCCATCAGAACCTCAGAAATAAGGCAATGCCGCTCATACATCCGCATTGCTACGGCAAGACCTGCCGCCGTCAGCGCAATTCCACCCTCACGCGATACGGCAACGAAGCCGCTTTCCCGCAGCTCGCGCAGCATCACGCTGACAGTGGGGCGAGAAAAGCCAAGTGCCGTGCAAAGATCAACTGCACGCACCTTATCCTTGGTTTTTGACAGCATCAGAATCTGCTCCAGATAATTTTCGCCCGATTCATGAATCGCCACGATCTCGCCCCCTTTCGGTTATTCTTCCTCCTCGTCCTCGGGAGCCGGCTTCAAAAATGCGGTCAGCCTGGTAACACGCTCCTCGTCCATGTCAGACACGATTACAAAGAGATTTTCATAGGAAAAGCTATCGCCCACGTGGGGGTTGGCCTCCAGCATTTCTACTGCCCAGCCACCCATCGTGGTGTATTCGCAGGTAAAATCCTTCGGTTGATGAAACCCGATTTCCTCAAAGCAGTCCTCAATGTTCATTTCACCCGAAACATCCCACGTATTTTCACCCGTGGGGATACACTCGGTTACAATCACATCGGTATCATCCCAGATATCGCCAACCAGCTCCTCCAGGATATCCTCCATCGTCACAAGTCCAAGTGTGCCGCCAAACTCGTCAATGACAATGGCAAGATGCACCTGTGCATCGCGGATACGGGCAAGCGCGGCAGGCAGCTTCATCGTCTTGTGGAGCTTGCAGGGCTTCATCAAAAGCGCGCGGATGTCGGGATTTTCTGCATCCATTGCGGCCTTATAATAGCGGTTGAGGGAAAGCACACCGATGATATTATCAATGCTGTCCTCGTAAACGGGCAGACGGGAGAACTGCGCGGTATCGGAAAGAAGCGCGCGAATAGACTCCTCATCATCATCAATATCAAACGCCGTCATATTGATACGGGGCGTCATAATTTCTTCTACAGTGATATCGTGGAACTCCAGTGCCGACTGCAAAAGCTCCCCCTGCTCCTCGTCAATAACGCCTTCCTCCTCGATCGTTTCAATCACAGAGGAAAGCTCCTCCTCAGTCAGGGTGGGGGCATCCTCATCACGGTCCTTGCCCCAGAGCTTACGAAGCACAAAAAGCAGGCCCATCACAACCAGCACGATGGGACTTACCAGCACCGTCAGGATACGGGTGGGAAGCGCCACAAAGCGTGCAACGGTATCGGCGTGCTGCTTAGCAAGCACCTTGGGTACAATCTCGCCGAAAATCAGAATGACAACAGTCACAAGAATGGTTGCAATAAAGGATGCCACGCCCGCCATTTCGGGAGCGAACAAATCCATAATAATCAAGGTAGAACAGGTAGAAACCGCAATGTTTGCAAGGTTATTGCCGACCAGAATGGTTGAGAGGGACATTGTAAAGTTTTCGGCAATACGGTATGCCATCCTTGCGGTACGGGAGCCCTCATCCGCCGCGCGACGCAGGCGCATGCGGTTGGCAGAGTTAAAGGCAATTTCCGAGGCGGAGAAATAGGCGGAGCAGCAAATCATGATGAAAATTACGAGATACGCCCACCACATTTTTGCAAAATGTACGGCAAACATTACTCAGTCACCTCCTCTGCAAGCGTGGCGGCACGGGCCGCAAGCTCCTCCTCGTCAAGGAAGTGCACAAATGTACGGACAGGGCGGGAATTCTCCACCGTTTCCACGGTAAACTCCAGCTCGTCAATCAGGAAGCTTTCCTCAACCTCAGGCAATCTGCCAAGGGTTTCCAGCACCCAGGAAAGCAAGGGCTTGCCCGCCAGCTGACGGGGCGCCTCAGAAAGGCCGACGCGCGCGTAAAAATCGCCTACCGTCATACGGGTATTGACAAGATAGCGATTGCCGCCAAGCGCCTGGAAATCCTGATCCACAACATCCTCTTCATCGAAGATTTCGCCGACCAGCTCCTCCAAAATATCCTCAATGGTAACCAGGCCTACGACCTGCTTTTTCTCATCACGTACAAGGGCCATATGGTGCTTGTGCTGGCGCATATCGGTCAGCAGGTCATCAATTTTGGCATCCTCCGTTACAAAGTAAGGGGCAGCCATCAGGCTGCGCAGCTTAATCTTTGGATTTTTACGGTATTCCGTCAGGAATGTGCGAATACGAAGCGTGCCGACAATGCGACTTGGCGCACCCACATATACAGGGATACGTGAGTGATTGGTCGCGCGGATGACGGCAAGAATCTCCTCCGTGGTAGCGGCAACATTCAGTGCGTCCATATCACGGGCCATCGTCATAATATCCGATACAACCGTATCACCGAATTCAAGTGCAGATTTGAGCATATCGCCCTGCTCCTCATCCACAACGCCCTCCTCCTCAACGGTATCAAGGATTTCAAGCAGCTCATCCTCGGTAATCGAGGGTTCAACCTGCTTGGGTGCAAACATCTTTGATGCCGCCGTCGAAATCAGACCGAAAAAGCCCGCAATGGGAGCGAGCACGCGCATCAGCACGCGAAGCGAGGCCTGAAAGAAAAGCGAGACGCTTTCGCTGCGGTCATTGGCAAAGGACTTGGGGATCATTTCGCTAAGCAGAAAGACCACCGCAGTCGATGCTGCCGACACGCCGATGGAAAAGCCGAACGAATTGATGAATTCCGAGCTTTTGCCCATCGCCGTAAACATATTGGTGGCAATCAGCGTTGCAACCGATGCTGCCGCAATTTTGGTGACGTTGTTACCGACAAGCAGTGTTGTCAGTGCCTTATCAAAGCGATTCAACACCCACATCACACCGCGCGCACGACGATTTCCATCGTCGGCCAGGGTTTTGATCTTAATTTTGTTGACTGCCGAAAATGAGCTTTCGGTAGCCGCAAAATAAGCGCCGCCCACAATACAAAGTGCAAACACAATCCATAAAGGTATACTGTCCATGAGAGAAAAACCAACTCCTTTTAAAATTAAATTTTGGCGTGTTTAAATTATATTATAACATTTATATAAAAAATTGTCAAGCATAGACGGAAAAAGCGCCCCCTTCAACGAATTTTCCAATATATGTAATGGATATTTTGGCAGGCGCTTACAAACAATAAGGGTGCAGCAAGCTGAAAACGAGCAATAAGGAGAACGATATGAAACCAACCGGAACAGTAAGACGCTCCTCGGGCATCACCCGCAGATTGGATGAGCTGGGGCGCGTCACGGTACCGAAGTCAATCAGAAGAAGCCTACGCATCCGCGACGGCGATGCACTTGAAATATTTACAGGACATGATGGCGAAATTATTTTCAAAAAATATTCCCCGATCGGTGAGCTGACAAGCTTTGCCGAGGAATATGCCGAAACCCTTTACAAAACCTGCTCCCTTTGTGTTCTCATCTGTGACCGCGACGGGGTTATCGCAGCAGCCGGAGTTTCTCCGCGAAAGGATTATCTTGACAAATCACTGACCGAGGAGCTTGAGGAGCTGATGGAAAAGCGCAGTCTGTATACCTGGCGCGACGGCATGGACAGAGTGACAGCCGTACAGGGCGCCGCTATGACCGTAAGCTGTGCCATGCCGATTCTTGCCGAGGGTGATATCGTAGGTGCCGTAGTATCTCTTGCAGGAGAAAAAGCCGACAAGCAGCTCACAACAGACACAGAATGCAAGCTGATTCAGACAGCTGCGGCATTTCTTGGTAAAAACCTCGAATCCTGAATAAAGAAGCCGATCGGCCGCCCTGCGGCTCAATCGGCTTCTTTTACCTTTTTCTTACCCCGTATCCGCCTCAATGCAAAGGATAAAAGCGGAGAGCACCTCGGCAATCCACCCTGCTCCTCCAGTGCATTTTCTATCGCCACGAAGAAATAAACGGCAAGGAATGCGTAAGGAACGGGACAAAACTCACCGGGATTTACCAAGGACATGAGAAAAAGGCCAAGATAGGAAAGGGCAAATCCAAAGCTGCGATCACGCCATGCAGAGAACGCCACACATGCGCGCGTCACCAATTGCCAGAGCCATGCAAGAATTCCAACAAGGCCAAGTCCGCCCACAATCTGCGCGACCGATATATGATACCAGTTAATAGTCCCCTGCTTACCGCTGTACAAATCGGCGTTGCCGCGATAGCCAAGCCCGGATCCGAAAAACGGATTTGAAAGAAAATCATCAAAGCCTCGCTGCAGAAGCGGCCAGCGCACCTCTGTAGGATTCACGTATCCCAGCGCACGCATATTTGCAAGAAGAACATATGCAAGATAGCCCATCGCCATCAGACAAAGCAGGAAAAAGGTTTGGCTCCACAAACGTCTGACAGGCTCCTCCTCGGTTCGCCACCCCCAGAAAAAGCAGCACAAAAATTCAATGCCGATAAAAATCTGCGCCCCGCGCGAGCCTGCCAGCATGCCTGCAGCAAACATCAAAAACGCAAGACCGTAATGATAAAGTCTGCGCTTTTTCACGGCCAAGGCACCGGGTAGGGCCAGCATCAGCATGGTGCCGATATTATTGGCCCATTGCGGCGCCTCGAAAAGCTGTGCTATGCCCTTTTCTATAAAAAGCGGCACATTGTGCCAAAAAACAATTGCCGCCGCAACCAGCCCCCAGCGCAGCAAATCCTGTGCCAGCATATCACGGTCATCTTGATTTTTGACCGTATTTTTTAATATCAGGTAGGAAAGCACCAGTACAGGCCCAAGTCCCGCCATAAAGCCAAGCGAGGCAGGCCTGAAATAATCCTCAACGGAAATCATACCGATACCGCCAAGCAGAACTGCTGCCGCCACCGCGATCAACGGCGGCAGCGTCGGCCCCCACAGGAAGCGCGGACGCAAACGGACAATATGCCATATCAATGCACCGACAGGTATCGGCAGCAGCCAGATATAGCGGATGAACACTGAAAAAGAATCATAGCAAAATATCAACAGCAAGCAAAGCAATAAAAACGGAAGCGTGAGATATTTCGTGTCACGCAACAGCACAAGTCCCACCGAAATCAAGAGCAAAAGCGCAATTGCAAAGGGGGCGATCCTTGCGGTTTCGCCCCCCGTAAGCACCGCAACCAGAAAAACGGCAACACAAAGGGCATCGCGTGCGATTTCCGTTCCGTATTTTCTGATAACAGTTTTCATATCAATTATTGTCCTTCCCCAGCAGGTGCTTCTGATTCCTCAGACTTCGGGCGCGGTCCCTCAATACGGGAATATTTGCTGTAACGCTGATATTTATTGTAAGGCGAGTAATAGCCGTAGCTACCGCCGCGCACGCTGACGTCATTCAGCACAAAGCCTGCCAGATTTGCGTGCACGCTCTCCATAACATCTACAACCTCGCACACATTATCAATCTTCGAATATCCTGCGCGGACCACCAGCAGATATGCTGACAGATGCTTCGTAAGCACGCCTGCATCAGCAGTTTCAAGAATGGGCGGCAGGTCAATAAAGATGTAATCGTACTGTGCGCGGCAAAGCTCAAGGAACGATTTCATGCGGTCCGAAGACAAAAGCTCTGAGGGGTTTGGCGGAACGTGACCGCAGGTCATCAATTCCAGCCCATGATAGGAGGTTTTGAAAACAGCGGCCTCAAAAATATTGGTTTCTATACCCGCAAGCACCTCAGATAAGCCGTGACTGTGTCCGTCCACACCAAAAATTTTGTGCTGTGCGGGACAACGCATATCACCGTCAATCAGAAGTACACGCTTACCAAGCTGTGCAAAGCTGATTGCCACATTGGCAATCACCACGCTTTTACCCGCACCTGCATAGCCTGAGGTAATGCCGAAAACGGGCGCACCTTCTCCCTCGTAAGGCACGTAGGTCATATTGGTACGCAACGCCTTAAAGGCCTCCACAACCGAAAAGGGAGTTTTATCGCCAAGCAGGCGCTCCTCGTAATCGCGTTGAATTGCACCTGTACGCCGTTCGGGGGCATCGATATTGGCATCGTGTGAGCGCTTTTTGCCCATTTCGCTTCGCTTCACCCACTGTGGGATCTGCCCGACAACGGGCAGCTTGGAAACCGATTTCAAGCCCTCCTCACTGTACACGGTCTTATCAAGGAAGGCCGAAAGGAAAAATGCCACGTAGGTCACAATCAGAGCAACAGCACCACCGATGACCACGTTGAGTACCACGTTGGGAGAATCGGGCGTGGCTGCAAGATGCCCGTACTCAATCAACTTAATATTGATGTACTGTGCAGTACCCTCATTCAGCAAAAATGAGGGCGCGATCTCCTCAATAATCTGCAGCACATCATACGCTGCCTGACGGTCGGTCGAGGCAACCTTCACGTTGAAAACGGGAAGCTCCTCCTGTGCAGACACAGACACCATAGAGGACACCGCAGAAAGCGTAAGAGGCTTATCTGCATGGCGCAGGTTATATTCGCGCAAAACCTCACCGAGGAATACATTACCCGTAATTTCGTATGCATAGCCCGCTGCCATCTGTGCAGCACCGCTCTGGTAGCTGTTGCTGCCCATGCTGGGAGAGCTATATACATTCTCGACGGAAAACTGTGCACGCGAGGAATATATGGGAGAAATCATTAATTTGGTGTAAGCAAGCATCGCACCTGCACCAACGACAAGTGCAAGAATCAGCCACACCAGACGGCGGCGCACCACCGCCCACAGAAAGCCGACTGTAACCTCGTTGTTTTTGACCTGTTCACTCATGACTGTTTTTCTCCTTCGGTTTGGGGGATTTGAATACTGTGACATTCATCAATATGGTAGGTTGGGACAAGCGTCTGAATCATAGAAAGCAGCAGAGGGCTATTCTCCTTCGCCGCCTCACGCATTTCCGCAAGCGTCTGGAGCAAGCTGGTCTCGTCAAAATGAATCGGCTTGCCGATATAAATCATTTTGTTGGGAGTTTTCTGCATTCCCTCCTCGTCCATCAAAAGCTCCTCAAACAGCTTTTCACCCGGACGCAAACCCGTAAAAATAATATCAATATCATGATAAGGACGGTAGCCCGACAGCCTGATCAGATTTTCAGCCAAGGAAACAATTTTAACGGGCTTGCCCATATCCAGCACAAATATTTCACCGCCCGTAGCATATGCACCCGCCTGTAAAACAAGAGAAACCGCCTCGGGAATGGTCATAAAATAACGAATGATGTCCTTATGCGTCACGGTTACGGGGCCACCTGCCGCAATCTGCTTCTTAAAAAGCGGAATGACCGAGCCGTTGCTGCCCAAGACGTTGCCGAAGCGCACCGCAACATAATCGGTTTTCTCGGAGCGTGCGGCAAAATACTGTACAATCATTTCACAGATGCGCTTCGTTGCCCCCATCACGTTGGTGGGATTCACAGCCTTATCCGTAGAAATCATCACAAAGCGCTCTGCACCAAACACATCTGCCGCATGGGCAACGTTATAGGTACCGAATACGTTATTTTTCACCGCCTCGGCAGGGCTTTCCTCCATCAGGGGCACGTGCTTGTGCGCGGCTGCGTGAAAAACGATATCGGGACGCACTGCCTCAAACACCTGCGAAACACGCACCTCATCACGCACACTGCCAATCAGCACACGGAGCGTGAGCGCAGGATATTGGCGACGCAGCTCCATTTCGATGTCATAGGCACTGTTTTCGTAAATATCAAAAATGGTCAGGCTTGCAGGATTGTGTGCGGCAATCTGTCGGCAAAGCTCACTGCCAATCGAGCCGCCGCCGCCCGTTACCAGAATGTTTTTACCCTCGATATAGGCAAAAACCTCCTGATTATTGATGCGAATGGGATCGCGACCAAGCAGGTCGGTAATATTCACATCGCGCATATGTCCGATGGTGGCCTTACCCTCAAGCACCTCGTAAATGCCGGGAAGCACGCGTACCTTACAGTGTGTGCGGGCGCAAATCTCACAGATTTCGGCGATATCCTGTCCGCGCGCCGTGGGAATTGCCACGAATATCTGCTCAATCTGATGCTTTTTCACCATAGCCTCAATATCATACCGTGTACCCACGACAGGAACGCCGCATACGGTGGTGCCGCGCTTTTGCACATCATCATCAATCACACATAAGGGGAAATATTTTACCTTATCCGATATTTTCATCTCGCGAATCATCATAGTACCCGCATCGCCACCGCCAATCACCATGACGGGAACCTTGCCTGCACGGCCCGAAAAATGATAACGGCACGCCGCAGTAAAGCGGAAGGAAAAACGGGCGAATGCTGTAAGATTGAAAAAGACACCGAAAATAATAACTGCCTGTGCAATACCAATTTGCCCCGTAATCCCTCCCACAATCACCGTTGGGAAAAATGCAACGAGAATCGCGCCAAGCAGTCGCAGCATTTCATCAAAGCCCGCATGATGCAGGGGCATACGGTACAAACTAAGCAGCATAAAGCTGATCAGCGTAACGGCAAAGATAAAGACAATGCCAAGCATGCTGTCAAAAACCGTACGAACGGTACCGCCAACAGCAACGTGTGCAAAAAGCACTGAAAGCGCCAGGAAAAACAAATCCGCCAGAAAAAGAGCCAAATACTTCTTCAGTTTATTTATGCCTATCCGTTTCATACTGTCACCTCTTTGCTTCGATAGCAGCTCACCACGAAGCATATTATCTTTTTTATTTTAATATATTAAAGTCCGTTTGTCAATAGCAAACGCACAAAAGCTGTATCCGATGCCTTTTTGCCGCTATTTTCGGTGTGTCTGAACGAATATCTCCCCATACGCAGCAAAAAGCAACCGTGCCGCAGCACGGGTGCTTTTTGCTCTGTTTTCCGTTAATCTCTTGTATGATCGTCCCAAATTACGATCCCGCCCAACGCTCTCGTACGGTCAAGGTCAATCAAACGCTGATTGGCAGAGCCGCGGAAGCGCAGGCGGATATCGTAAAGCTCCTGCACAAATTCGCCGTCGACAAGCACGTTGATGTAGGAGAGCAGCTCATCGGTTACCTCACAATGTGGAAAGCCACCCTCCGTCAGCTCCTCCAGTCTGTACCCCGAATAGCACCAAACAGTTTTAGTGGGGTAACGGGTGTGTATTTTCTGCAAAAGAGGCAGAAGCGCACGCTGATTCGATGGCTCCATCGGCTCACCGCCAAGAAGCGTCAGCCCCGCAATAAAATCGGGGGCTAGCAAATCAAGAATTTCCTGCTCTGTTTCAGAGGTAAAGGGCTTTCCATATTCAAAATCCCACGTATCGGGATTGAAGCAGCCCTTACAGTGATGCGTACAGCCTGACACAAAAAGCGATACACGTACACCCGGTCCGTCTGCAATATCCCGTTTTTTAATTACACCGTAATTCATATCAAAGGTGCAGAACGCGCTCCTGAATTTCCTTGGTTCTGCCCTGATTCCAATACTGCGTACCGATATAACCGCAGGTGCGGCGCGCAACGTTCATCTTATTCTGATCACGGTTGTGGCAGTGCGGGCACTCCCATACCAGCTTACCGTCATCCTCTACAATCTGAATTTCTCCGTCGTAGCCGCAGACCTGGCAATAATCGCTCTTGGTATTCAGCTCGGCATACATAATGTTGTTGTAAATAAATTTCATGACCTCAAGCACAGCGGGAAGGTTATCCTGCATATTCGGCACCTCAACGTAGCTGATGGCCCCACCGGGGGAAAGCTCCTGGAACCTCGACTCAAACGCAAGCTTATCAAACGCATCAATTTCTTCAGTAACGTGAATATGATAGGAATTGGTGATATAGCTGCGATCAGTGACGCCGGGAATCTTACCAAAGCGCTTCTGCAGACATTTGGCAAACTTATAGGTAGTGGATTCAAGAGGCGTGCCGTAGAGCGAATAATGAATATCCTCCGCATCTCTCCAGCGCTTGCAGGCATCATTCAGATGGCGCATCACCTCAAGACCGAATTTTTCACCCTCAGGATCGGTCAGCTTTTTGCCGGTAACGGCGTATACGCACTCCCAAAGACCTGCATAGCCAAGCGAAATGGTGGAATAGCCGCCGTGAAGCAGCTTCGTAATAGGCTCACCCTTATTCAGACGGGCAAGCGCACCGTACTGCCAGAGAATGGGTGCCGCATCGGAAAGCGTACCCTCAAGGCGCTCGTGACGGCACTGAAGCGCACGATGGCAAAGCTCAAGGCGCTCATCCAGCACCTCCCAGAATTTTGCGATATCCCGCCCCTCAAGGGTTGCGGTGCAGGCAGCATCCACAAGATTGATGGTAACAACACCCTGATTGAAGCGGCCGTAATACTTCGCCTTACCGGTTTCATCCACAAAGGTGGTAAGGAAGCTGCGACAGCCCATGCAGGTATAGCACTGACCGTCGCCATTATCGTCAACCTTAAGCTGCTTCATCACCTTTTCGGAGATATAGTCGGGCACCATGCGCTTTGCGGTGCACTTCGCCGCAAGCTGCGTAAGCTCCCAATAAGGAGAATCCTCGTGAATGTTATCCTCCTCAAGCACGTAGATGAGCTTGGGGAAGGCAGGAGTAACGTATACACCGGCCTCATTCTTCACGCCGCGGATGCGCTGGCTCAGCACCTCACGGATAATCAGTGCAAGGTCGCTCTTGGTCTGGGGATCCTCCACCTCACCAAGATACATAAACACTGTAACGAAGGGAGCCTGGCCGTTGGTGGTAAGCAGTGTAACAACCTGATACTGAATGGTCTGTACGCCGCGGCTGATTTCCTTCAGCAGTCGCGCCTCCACAATCTCGGCAAGCTTGTCCTCGGAGGGGGCTATGCCAAGGCTCTCCATTTCAGCAGCAACCTCGCGTCTGATCTTCTCACGGGAAACCTGCACGAAGGGTGCAAGGTGAGAAAGCGAAATGCTCTGGCCGCCGTACTGGTTGGAGGCAACCTGTGCAATAATCTGGGTTGCAATATTGCAGGCGGTAGAAAAGCTGTGGGGCTTTTCAATCAGCGTACCGCTGATTACCGTGCCGTTTTGCAGCATATCCTCAAGGTTCACCAGGTCACAGTTGTGCATATGCTGTGCAAAATAGTCGGCATCATGGAAGTGAATAATTCCCTCCTCGTGTGCACGGACAATATCCTCAGGCAGCAGGATACGGCGTGTCAGATCCTTCGAAACCTCGCCCGCCATATAATCACGCTGTACACTGTTAACGGTGGGGTTTTTGTTGGAGTTCTCCTGCTTAACCTCCTCGTTATTACACTCAATCAGGGAAAGAATATTTTCATCGGTAGTATTGGCACGGCGCGCCAGATTGCGGGTAAAGCGGTAACGGATATAGCGCTTGGCGGTTTCAGGTGCATTTTGCTGAATAATCAGTGTTTCAACAAGCTCCTGAATCTCCTCTACGGAGAGGGCACGGCCAACATCCTCACAATAATCCTCAATTACAAAGGAAATATAGTCAATTTGTCGCTTTGTCAGCTCCGGCTTGCCCTCACCGCTTTCGTTTGCGCGCTCGATTGCACGCACGATTTTCGCACGGTCAAAGGTTACCTCAGAGCCGTTTCTCTTAATGATTTTCATATTTTCCCTTTCCCTTCCGGCGCCACCTGCGCCTCAACATTTAGGTGCAATTTCCAAAAATAAACACAATATCTTGTGCCACGGCAGAAAATAGTATAGCACGATACAGGCAAAAAGGCAAGCATTTTTTCGATAAAATAATACACAAAAATAGCACCTCTGTTTTGTTACTTTTTTTCGCTTTTGACGGCTTCATAAAATTGCGCCGTGACGGGCTTAAAAAAGGCCCCTTTTCCACGCGCGTGCGCCCTCGCGTACGCGCTGTAATATATGGTAACGCAGGAGCGATGCATATTGAAGGCGTATCCTCCCCATATCCCTCAAAAAATATTTGTCGCCCCTCTTGCATTGCAACAGAAAATGCGGTAAAATATAGAGCGATATTTGTTTAAATAAGGATGACGACATGGACGAAAGAACAAGAAAAGAAATTGAGCGAAGAAGAACCTTCGCCATCATCTCACACCCTGACGCAGGTAAAACCACCCTGACGGAAAAACTGCTACTGTACGGCGGCGCCATCCAATCGGCAGGCTCGGTCAAGGGCAAGCAAAGCGACCGCCACGCCGTTTCTGACTGGATGGAGCTTGAAAAGCAACGCGGCATCTCCGTCACCTCCTCGGTGCTGCAATTTGAATACAACGGCTATTGCATCAACATTCTCGATACCCCCGGCCACCAGGATTTCTCGGAGGATACCTACCGCACGCTCATGGCGGCAGACAGTGCCGTGATGGTGATCGATGCAGCCAAGGGTATTGAGCCGCAGACCAGAAAGCTGTTTCATGTCTGCGCCAAGCGCGGTATTCCGATCTTCACCTTTATCAACAAGCTAGACCACGAGGCACGCGATCCCTTTGACCTCTTGGATGAGCTGGAGCGCGAGTTTGGTATCGGCACCTATCCCATGAACTGGCCCATCAGCTGCGGCGTCACCTTCAAGGGTGTATACGACCGCCGCGAGCGCGCCATTCACGCCTTTGACAACGCGCACGGCGGCCGCAGCCGTCTTGCATCAATTGCCTGCGACATCAACGATACCGAAACACTTGACGCGCTGATCGGCCCGAACCTGCGAGAGGAGCTTTGCGAGCAGGTAGAGCTTCTCGACGGTGCTTCCTTTGATTTCGACCTCGATGCAATTGCCAAAGGTAAGCTTTCCCCTGTTTTCTTTGGCTCGGCACTCAACAATTTCGGTGTAGAGGACTTTCTGCGTTACTTCCTACAGCTGACACCTACCCCCCTTCCCCGCATAACAGATGCCGGCAGCGTCGATCCGTTTGACGACGGATTTTCCGCATTTGTTTTCAAAATTCAGGCCAATATGAACAAGGCCCACCGTGACCGTATTGCCTTTATGCGCATCTGCTCGGGCAAATTTGAACGCGGCAAGGAATATTTCCATATGCAGGCAGGTCGCCCTGTCAAGCTTTCACAGCCGCAGCAAATGATGGCGGAGGAAAGAGAGGGCATCGACGAGGCTTATGCCGGCGATATCATCGGCGTATTTGACCCCGGCATTTTTTCGATTGGCGACACAGTCTGTGCCAAGGATAAAAAAGTGGTCTTTGAGGGGATCCCCACCTTTGCCCCCGAGCATTTTGCGATGGTTGAGCAAATCGACTCCATGAAGCGCAAGCAATTTGCCAAGGGCATGAACCAGATTGCACAGGAGGGTGCTATCCGCATCTTCTTTGAGCCTGATGCAGGCTATGAGCGTGTCTTTGTGGGCGTTATCGGTGTGCTGCAATACGACGTGCTGAAATTCCGCATGAAATCGGAATACGGCGTTGACTATATCAAGCGCGAGCTGCCCTTCCAGTTTATCAAGCGCATCAAATCCTTTGACGGCGACCTCGCAAGACTTTCCCTTGCCTCTGACACCAGACGTGTGGTTGACGTGCGCGAAAAGCAATATCTGCTTTTCACGGGCCAGTGGAGCATTAAATGGGCGCTTGACAATAACCCATCACTGGTGCTTGAGGATTTTGACCAGTAAAAAATCCAATTTTATATTTAAAAATTCCAACTTTTTTAAAAATCGGCGCGCTGTTTTCCAATATCGCGCCGATTTTGCTGCTTTTGCAGCATTTTGCCACGCCAAAAATTCTCTGTGTCATTCCACAGCTTCCGCATTGACTTTTTCAACGCTTTATGCTATACTGAATATGGCTATATGCCATGCAATTCCCCTGCTGTGCGGGGCATACTATAATAAAATGAGGTATTCAGACATGAGCGAAAAGAAAAAACCCGAAGCGGAAGAGGTTGATATTTACATTCTGCAGGACGAAGAGGGCAACGAGCACGAGTTTGAGCTGATCGGCACCTGTGAGAAAAACGGCGTGAAGTATTACGCCATGATTGCAGTTGAGGATGCCGATAAGGATGACGACGTATGCGAGTACACCATCCTGAAAACCGTCGCGGAAAACGGCGAGGAAACTCTCGTAACCATTGAGGATGACGACGAGTTTGATGACATTGCCGATTACTTTGACGATTTCTTCTCCTCCGAGGTTGATTACGACCAGCAGTAAGCCCCTTGCCGACTGCATATGCAGCAAGCCTTTCTGCCTGCCTTTCTCGTGATATTCGTTTTGCGGAGCCGACACATTTTAAATGGAGCCCGGATAAAGCTCTGTCGCGGTTTGCAGACCTCCCTCCCCTACGCCAATTGACTTGTCTTGCCGTGGGCTTGAGGACGCTGGGAGCAGTAAAGCGACAGGCAGGGCACCGCCTTGTTGATACAGGGTTCTAATGTTCGGATACACGGCCAGGTGGGTTTACATACGCGCGGGCGTAAGCGCCAAGGCGGCAATTCTGCCCTGCAGAGTTGCCGCCTTGCTTTTTTCAAATCAAATAAAATTTATTTTCAGATTGGAGCTTTATCATGGGCATTATCAAAGCAACACTTTCCGCCATGGGCGGCGGTCTTGCCGATTCCTGGCTTGAGGTTCTTGAAGCCGATAATATGGGGCCCTCCACCGTATGCTGCCGTGGCGTCAAGGTCCGCAAAAACGACCGCCGCGGCAGCAACAAGCGCAGCACCGAGGATACCATTTCAAACGGCTCTGTTATTCACGTATACGATAATCAGTTTATGCTGCTGGTTGACGGCGGCAAGGTAGTAGACTTCACTGCTGAGCCCGGCTACTACAAGGTAGACAATTCCGCCATGCCCTCCATGTTTGCGGGGCAGTTTGGCCAAGCACTGAAGGAAACCTTCGGCCGTATCAGATACGGCGGCGTGCCCTCCACCTCGCAAAAGGCCTATTTCATCAACCTGCAGGAAATCAAGGGCATCAAATTCGGCACGCGCACACCCGTCAACTACTTTGACAATTTTTATAATGCCGAGCTTTTCCTGCGTGCCTTTGGCACCTACTCGGTCAAAATTACCGATCCCCTCAAATTTTATGCCGAGGTCGTTGCACGCAACGCCACGCACGTAGATATCGATGAAATCAACGAGCAGTACCTTTCGGAATTTTTAGAGGCTCTGCAGGCAGCCATCAACCGGATGTCAGCTGACGGCATTCGCATTTCACACGTGGCATCTCAATCCCGCGCCCTTTCCGATTACATGGCACGCGAGCTGGATGCCGAATGGAACACGTTGCGCGGCTTTGAGGTGCTCTCGGTTGGTATTGCCAGCATTTCCTACGACGAGGAGTCGAAAAAGCTGATCAATATGCGAAACCAAGGCGCTATGCTCGGTGACGCGACCGTGCGCGAGGGCTTCGTGCAGGGCGCGATGGCGCGCGGCTTTGAGGCGGCAGGCAGCAATCCGAACGGCAGCGGCACCACCTTTATGGGTATGGGCATGGGCATGGGTGCCGCAAGCGGCTTTGGTGCATTTTCCGAAACCAACCGCGCCGCAATGGAGCGTGAAGCACAGGCAAAGGCAACCGCCCCTGACAGTTGGACCTGCCCTGCCTGCGGTCAGACGGTCACAGGCAAATTCTGCGCCGAATGCGGTGCCAAAAGACCTGCACCCACAGGAAGCTGGACCTGCCCTGTCTGCGGCAAGTCCTGTGACGGAAAATTCTGCTCTGAATGCGGCGCAAAGGCCCCCCTGTCGGAAAAATGGTTCTGCGCGGACTGCGGCACAGAAAACGATGGCAATTTTTGCCGTAACTGCGGCAAAAGGAAGGCATAATGCCGTTTATGAACACGACAGTTACTTACCAATGCCCCAACTGCTCCGCCGGCCTGCAATTTGACCCTGAAAAAGGACGGTTTGCCTGTGAATACTGCCTGTCCGAATTTACAGAGCAGGAGCTTTCCGATACCGAAACGGCACGCGCGGCAGAGGATGCCGCCTCCGAGGCGGCAAAGCGCGCAGCAGAGAATAGCGAAGCGGTAGACGAGGTATACAGCGAGGGCTTAAGCGGCTATAGCTGTGCCGCCTGCGGCGCAGAGCTGCTTGCCGACAAGAATACCGCCGCAACCTTTTGCCCATACTGTCACAACCCTGTTTTACTCGCAGGCAAGCTTGCGGGACAAATGCGGCCGCACAAGGTTATTCCCTTTAAAATCAACCGTGACGGCGCAGAAAAAACCTTTCTCGACTATGCGAGGAGGAAAAAGTTTTTACCGAAGGATTTTCTCTCGCAAAAGCAGCTTGCACACATGACGGGTATTTACTATCCGTTTTGGGTAACCGATGCCGATGTAAGTGCTTCTATAAGTGCGCGCGCCACGCGCGTGCGTTCCTGGCGTGCAGGCGATTACCGTTATACCGAAACCTCAAGATACCATATCCGCCGTGCGGGCGAAATCCATTTTGAGGACATTGTCACCCCAGCCCTTACCGATGAGGACCGCGAAATGCTTGACGGCATTCTCCCCTACCCTGCCGATGCGCTGCGGGAATTTTCCATGCCCTACCTCTCGGGTTTTGTGGCAAAAAAGCGCAACCTTGAGCAGGCAAGTGTACGCGATGCGGTATATACGCGCATGACCGATTACTCACAAACGCTGCTGCGGGACACCATACACGGCTACGCCACCGTCACATCGGAAAGTCCGCGTCTTCTAACGCGCGTTATGCACTGGGATTACACCCTGATGCCAATCTGGCTTCTCACCTACAAGCACCGCAAAAAAACCTTCACCTATGCCATTAACGGCCATACGGGCAAAATTTACGGTTCCTTCCCCATCAGCGTGGGCAGGCTTGCACTGTTCTCTCTGTTGGTCGGAATTGCCGCAGGGCTATTAAGCGGTCTGATTGCCCTTTTGGCATTTTAATCAGGGGGGACATATGAAAAAGCTTCTCACATGCACGCTGATTTTATTACTCACAGCACTCCTGACCGTTCCAACCTTTGCCTATCATGTCACGGCACGGGACGAGCTGACCAATCCCAATAACCCTTTAGGGGCTGAAACCTATACCTATACCGTGGCCGACGGCACCGATGCAGGCGGCGTCGCCTATTACCTATGGAGCAAGAAGGCCGCCTCAAAAAGCGACCTACCCTCCGAAAGCACCGTTGCAAGCGTGCTGGGCTTTTCGGAGAATGCTGACGCGGTTGTCCTCCTCGTCCGCCTGGTTGGCACAACTTATTACTACGATATGTACACCTTCGGTGCGGCAAACGATATTTTTTCCGATGACGCCGTAAACACAATTCTTGACAACACCGACGTGTACCGCAAGCTCAAGAGTGGCGATGTTTCAGGTGGCTCCCTTGACTTTTTTAACCTCTGCACCGACCTGATTCTCTACGAGGCCGAGCGCGAGGCCGCCTATGAAGCGGCAAAGCCGTTTCGTATCCTGCGTCTTTCGCTGATTGTCGCTGTGCTGGCCGGTGGCTTGACCGCGCTTGGCATTACCCTGCATTACCGCCGCAAAAAACGTGGTTCCTCCTACCCGCTTGACAGATATGCCAGGCTGAATCTTACGCTTCGTGAGGATCGCTTTGTCGGCAGCTTTGTGACACGCACACGGATTCAGAGCAGCAGCGGCAGCAAAGGTAGCAGCGGTGGCAGTCACCGTGGCGGTCGCTGATCTGCCATTTACAGCCTTATACGCAAAAAAGCACCCCAACGGGGGTGCTTTTTTCGGTTATACACTTAAAAGAAGTCTTCCCCGCAGTCTATCCGCTTTGCTTTTTTCTGCCCTCATTGGCTCGTTCATTTCCACGCATTTTGTAACGATCTCATAGGAGCTATAGACTTTTTAGTTGACAAACAGGCGCACGCACGATATAATAATTTTAAAAATTCTAAAAAGTATTCAGACCGAGATTGCTCACACCAATAAAAACACTCGAAAGGAGTACATATGTTGAAAAAAACATTGGCATTTCTGCTTGCACTGCTAATCCTGACCGTGCCGCTTACCTTGCTTGGCTGCCAAGCAGATGATACCGATACCGACATCGAGGAGGACGATCCCCTGGCGGTGCCAGACCAAGCCCTTTCCTTTGCACTGCTTGAGGATGGCACGTGGAGCGTTTCAAAGGGTGGATTAGGCTATAAAAAGGAAATCGTCATCCCTGCCGAGCATGAAGGACGCGCCGTCACTAAAATTGCCGCAAGCGGCTTTTCAGGCGCACTCGCCGAAAAGATTACCGTACCGAGCAGCATCGTTTCAATTGGCACAGGTGCCTTCAAAAATTGCATTAATCTGACCGCGCTTACCCTGCCCGAGCATATAAAAAGCATCCCCTCCGAGGCCTTTCTCGGATGCATTTATCTGCAAAGCTTTACCGTACCGCGCGACGTTACCGAAATAGGCGACAGCGCCTTTCAGAAATGCACCGCTCTGACAAGCTTCACCGTGCCGGAGGGTGTTATTTCTCTTGGCAATAACGTCTTTTATGATTGCAGCTCGCTCGCCTCTGTTTCTCTGCCCTCAACGTTGCAAACGGTTGGCTCAAAGGCCTTTGCCATCATTGGCGAAGAGACGCTTGAATCCCCCCACGCGCTCGAGTACAATGTCTTTGAGGGAGATTTATATCTCGGCAACACTGCCAATCCCAGATTGGTGCTCATTCAATGCACAACCAACGCAGACACCTACACCATGCATGCCAACACCCGTATTATTTACGATTCCGCCTTCGCCACACTGCCGCTTTCGTCTATTACACTGCACGAGAATATCACCGACATCGGTGCCTACGCCTTTTCACAGTGTAAAAATCTTAAAAGCATTGATATCCCCTCGATAGTAAAGACAATCGGAGAATATGCCTTCTACCGCTGCAGCTCTCTCACAACCGTGCTTGGGTTTACAGGCGTTGAGGTCATCGGTGACAACGCCTTTGACTATTGCAGCAGTTTGAAAAGCATTACCCTCGGTGACAATTTACGCATCGTCGGCGAGAATGTTTTCCGCAGCACCAGCTCCCTGCAAACAACGACCTATCAGAATATTTCCTACATCGGCAGTGCCGAGAACCCGTATCTGCTCCTTTACCGTGTTAACAACAGAAATGAAAGCAGCTATACGCTTCACCGGGACACCAAAATCATTTATCCCTCCGCCTTTTCAAGCTGTAGACTGGTCGAGGAAATTGAGCTGCCGCACGGTATTACGCGCATTGGAAAATCCGCCTTCAGCGGTTGCACCAATCTGTTTGCCCCGACAATCCCCGATTCCGTTACAGTAATCGGAGATTACGCTTTCCGCAACTGTAAGCGCTTTTACACCGTTGTGCTTCCGCAAAGCATCACTCATATCGGTCTGGGCGCATTTGAAGGATGCAGCAACATTTCCGCGATAAGCGTTCCCTTTGTGGGGCAGGCGGCAAACGGATCCGGCAACAAATATTTCGGCTATATTTTCGGTGCGAAAGAAAGCAGCGCCCATCTAACCAAAATTTCCGACAATTTAAAAAGCATTACTGTAACGGGCGGTACGACTATCGGCAATTCAGCCTTCAGCCATTGTAAGAGCCTAGAAACAATCAAGCTTCCCCCCACCTTGAAGGTCATTCATTCCGGCGCATTCTTTTTGGACAAAAGCATCAAGCAGGTAGAAATTTCAGATCTGGCCGCATGGTGCAACATCAAAATGAGCTCTACCGATGCCAATCCCCTCACCTATGGTGCAAAGCTTCTCCTGAACGGAGAGGAGATTTCTGAGCTGATTATTCCCGACGGTGTCACAGAAATCTCGCCCTTCACCTTCAACGGCTGTAAGAACATCACCTCACTCTCGATGAGCAAGGACGTAAGTAAAATCGGAGAGGGAGCCTTCCGGAACTGCAGCGCATTGCAGAAGGTCACACTGGGGGACGGCGTTACCGTTCTGCGCCCCTCCGCGTTCTATGGCTGTGAAGCGCTGACCAAGGTCACGCTCTCCGACAATCTGACAGAAATCGGCAGCTCTGCCTTCCGCAACTGTAAATCACTGCGGAAAATTGTTCTCCCCTCCACTCTCACACGCATTGACGACCGTGCCTTCAAGGGCTGCGAAGACCTCTCCTCCGTTCGCTTCCGCAAGGTCGGGCGCTGGGCCGTATCACAGCAACCGAAGGAGGCCGGCAAGTCGGTCTTTTTATGGTTCCCCTTACATAACGCAAAGCTTCTGACCGAGAAGCACGCCAGTGGCTACTGGCTTCGTGCCTGATTAAAAATTATTTTATCTGAAGCAGCAGTTACATTTTTGATACGCTTGCAATATAATTATGATGTGCACCCACGGCATCACCAAATAAGCCTATGAGGAGAACGTGATTATGAACGTGATTGTTTGCAAAAGCTACGATGAAATGTCCCTTTGCTCTGCAGAGCTGCTGGCCGAAATAATCAAGACGAAGCCCAACTGCGTGCTCGGCCTTGCAACAGGCTCCACTCCCGTCGGTCTTTACCAACATCTCATCAAAATGAATCAGCAGGGCAAAATCAGCTTTAAAGAGGTGACCACCGTCAATCTTGACGAGTATTACCCCATTTCCCCCACCGATGAGCAAAGCTACCGCTACTTTATGGATAAGCATCTCTTTGATCATATCGATATTGACAAAGCAAAAACCGCCGTGCCCGACGGCACGGCAGCTGATCCTTGTGCGGCGTGTCGCGATTACGAGGAAATGATTTCCTTGCTCGGGGGGATTGATGCACAGATTCTCGGTGTTGGCCGCAACGGCCACATCGGCTTCAACGAGCCTGCTGCGGCACTCCTGCCCGACACCCACGTAACCGATCTCACCCCCTCTACCATTGAGGCAAACGCCCGTTTTTTTGCCGATGAGGCAGATGTGCCGCGCCGTGCGCTCACAATGGGCATTGGCTCTATCTTCAAGGCAAGCAAGGTTATTCTGATGGCCTCGGGCGCTGAAAAAAAGGCCGCTGTTTCGGCCCTGCTTGCACGCAAGCTCCGCACCGACTTCCCCGTCACCCTGCTGAATCTTCACCCCGACGTTACGCTGATTTGCACTGCCGACACAATCGAGTAACGCCAGCACCCTTCACCGCATATCAATTCTCAATCGGGTGGTGCATTTTGCACCTCCCGATTTATTTTTCAAAAAGGGGTTTACAAACACCCATAGCTTGTGTATAATAATATAA
This sequence comes from Eubacteriales bacterium, assembly GCA_045656925.1. Classification (GTDB taxonomy): domain Bacteria; phylum Bacillota; class Clostridia; order Oscillospirales; family CAG-272; genus Firm-07. The sequence goes on from JAZOSC010000074.1 coordinate 26,583, forward strand.
GAATATCGGTGAACGGGAAAAGGCCCTCGCCAGCTGTCACAGAGAGTGCCGCCACGGCTGTAAGCGGCGCACGGCAAGGGGGAGATGTGCACCCGGGAGATGCCTTGACGAATATGTGGGAGTCGGGGCCGTATGTCCGCGTTAAGGACAGCCATTGTCAGACGGCATGAGGGGACGCTTGTCCCGAAGCAGAGTGGAACCGCGGTATCACCGCCTCTGTACCATTGGTACAGGGGTGTTTTTTTATCAATATTTACGGGAGGTTGATTATGCATCTTGACTACAACAATTTAGCCAAGGGCGCTGCCCTTTTAGGCGACGCACTGCAAAAAACAGCCAAGGATGTTCTGCGCGGCACGCGCAAGTTTATCCGAGAGGTGCAATACGACGTAAATGCCTTCCGTCAGCGTGATCCCGCCGCCAAAAGCGATGCGGAGATTCTGCTGCTCTATTCGGGCTTACACGCGCGAACCGCACACCGCATCTCGCACATGCTGCACCAAAAGGGCTATACCTTTGCCGCACGCGCCATCAGCCAGAGCGCCAAAATGATTACAGGAATTGAAATTCACCCCGGTGCCACCATCGGGCGCGGTCTGGTTATTGACCACGGCACGGGCGTTGTCATTGGTGAAACGGCAGAAATCGGTGATAACTGCACCATTTATCAGGGTGTCACGCTGGGTGGCACAGGCAAGGATGTTGGCAAACGTCATCCTACGCTGGGTAACGGCGTCATGATCGGTGCAGGTGCCAAGGTGCTTGGCCCGCTGACCATTGGCGATAACGCAAAGATTGCTGCGGGTGCCGTCGCCCTGCACGATATCCCCGCAGGCAGCACCGCCGTAGGCATTCCTGCACGCGTTGTCAGCATCGGCGGTGTACGCGTAACCGAGGATCTTGACCAGATTCATATTCCCGACCCCGTCAAGGAGGAGCTTTCCGCGCTTGGCGATGAGCTGAAGGCACTGCGACTTGAGCTTGAAAAGCTGAAAATATCAACCGAACAGGCAACAGATTAAAAGGAGCACCGTTATGATTCTTTACAACACTGCCACACATAAGCGAGAGGAATTCGTTCCGCACGTTGAGGGCAAGGTCAGCATTTATACCTGCGGCCCCACCGTCTATCACTACGCACACATCGGCAACCTGCGTACCTACATTATGGAGGATATCCTTGACCGTTATATGCGCTACCAGGGCTACGATGTTACGCGCGTAATGAACATTACCGACGTCGGACACCTCTCAAGCGACGGTGACACGGGCGAGGACAAGATGCTGAAGGGCGCCAAGCGCGAAAAGAAAACCGTGATGGAAATCGCGCAATATTATACCGATTGCTTTTTTGCCGATTGCCAAAAGCTGAATATCCGCCGCCCCGATATTATCGACCCTGCAACCGCCTGCATTGACGAATTTATCAAGGTCATTTCCGCTCTGATTGAAAAGGGCTACGCATATGAGGCGGGCGGCAATATCTACTTCGATACCTCAAGGCTTGAGCAGTACTATATCTTCAACGATTTCAACTCCGAGGACCTCGCTGTCGGCGTACGCGAGGGCGTTGAGGAGGACGGCAACAAAAAGAACAAGGCTGACTTTGTGCTCTGGTTTACCAAATCCAAATTTGAAGACCAGGAGTTGAAATGGGACAGTCCCTGGGGCATCGGCTATCCGGGCTGGCATATTGAATGCTCCTGCATTGCCATGAAGCACCTTGGTGAGCACCTTGATATTCACTGCGGCGGCATCGATAACGCATTCCCCCACCACACCAACGAAATTGCACAAAGTGAGGCATACCTCGGCCACAAATGGTGCAACTATTGGATGCACGTCCTTCACCTCAACACCGACAGCGGCAAGATGTCCAAATCCAAGGGCGAATTTCTCACAGTATCGCTTCTTGAAAGCAAGGGCTATGCACCGCTTGCCTACCGCTTCTTCTGCCTTGGCTCACACTATCGCCGTTCCCTCGTTTTCTCATACGAAAATCTGGATAACGCCGTCGCTTCCTTCGGCAAGCTGCTGGGCCGTATCGCACAGCTTCAGCCTGCCGCCGACGAGGCAGTTGACGGGGCCGTACTGACCGAGCTGAAGGCGAAATTCCGCGCCGCGCTGGATAACGACCTCAATACCAGCCTGGCATTGACCGCACTTTACGACGTGCTCAAGGCAAAAACCAACGCCGCAACCAAGCGTGCCGCTATTGCTGATTTTGATACCGTTCTGGCTCTCGACCTGCTCGAAACCGCTGACAGACTGGCAAAGGAGAAGGCAGACGAAGCTGCAAGAGCCACCGTACGCATTTACTCCGATGATCCCGCCATCCGCGCCATTGAAGAAGCAATTGATGCACGTGCAGCCGCCAAAAAGGCGAAAAATTTTGCAGAGGCTGACCGTATCCGTGCCGAGCTACTCGCACAGGGCATTGTGCTGACCGACACCAGAGAGGGCACGACCTGGGTAAAAAATAACTAAAACAACGCGCCTTATTTTTGGAGAATTTACACAAAATTACAAAAAGCACTTGCTTTTTAAAGTAACACATGCTATACTAAACTTACTTATATTGCATAACGGAGGACATCATTTATGAAAGTCTTTGCTCGCATTCTTTCTGTCATTCTCATCGTACTTATGCTTACCATTACACTTGCCTCCTGCGCGCGCGTGCCAGAGGGCGAATATATCCGTGGCAACAAGGTGCTTGAAGGCTATTATGAAGGCTTCACCTTTGATGGCAAAAATTTCTCCTTTGAGGTCTACCGTGGTTATCAGCGTGAAGAAGCACTCTGCTATTCAGGCACATACAAGCTGAAGAAGGACAAGGAAAAATCCGATAAAGAAAACGGCATTACCGCAGGCATTATTACCCTGACCTACGTTGACGCCGCAGGCAACGAGGTTGTTGTGGAAAAGGAATACTACCGCGAGGAAACCGAAAAAAATAATTTCATCAAAATCGGTGATTTGTTCTACCATCTCGAATTATCATAAACCAAATCTTATCTGAAAAAAGCCGATGGCGCAACGCCATCGGCTTTTCTTATTACAAAGGGTGCTTTCAGGCCCTATACTCCTGCGCGCTCACGCAGCTTCCACACCGTGCTTTTTCCCTCTCCTTCGGAAACAACAATCCCCTCCTGCCGCATTTCGGCAAGATACTGCTTGACACGGGAAAGTGAAATCCCCAATGCCGCCGAAATTTGTCCCGCACGGGCAAAAATAACTGCGGTCAGATGCTCTGCCAACAGCTGCTTGGCCACGGCAGGCGGCATAGAACGATGCGTAGGCGCCTGCTTTTCGCGCACCGCCGCGCGGGAAACAGGCAAGGTCAGCGTCGTACATTCCGGCTCAAAGCATTCGGAAAAATACGGTGTCGGATGCCCCCCTGCGCGCCATGCGCCAAGCATACGCGGAATACCGCCACCGATGCCTGCACCCACACCAATCATCACAAACATATGCGACAGTGCCTTATTACGCACGTCGGATACGCCGCCTTGACGGGCGCTGCCGGGATCAATACGAAATCCACCGGGGTTTGAAAAGCGCAGGGCGATGTCATTTTTCTCCACCCGTATGCCCCCGATACCGCAATAATCTGCATTGACAATACAGTTGCAAAGCGCCTCCGTCACAGCGGAAAAGGTAAGCTTCGCGCGCGGCAGCACACCGCGCAGCCGTTGCGTTGCCGTATGATAGAACTCAAACAAATTTTCGCAAAGCAATTCGCTCCGTGCGGCCTCACCCAGCTGCAATTTCAAGGCATATTGAGGGAAAACACGCACAATCTCCTCATAACGGCCAAACATCAGCAGTCCTGCTGCACTTGGATGAAGTAACCCGTCCTCGCCCGTGCCTGCCGCATTTAACTGTATCAGAAGCTCATGGTGACTGCAACGCTCCAAAGCATGCCCCGGGCGCAGGGTATGGATCAGCTCCCGATAAGCTGTAATGCTTTCCTTTTTCAAAGCATCCAATCGCAGCGCATGCAGCAGCTGCATATCCTGCGTGCGCGTTGCGGCATCACGCCGCATCGCAGCAATTTCCTCGGGCGTACAGCGGTAATCGCCCTCTCCGCCACGGCGATAGGTTCCGTTCCACACGTTATTTTCTATATACACGGGCTTATCCGCGCGGTGTGCGCGCGGCACCTCTATTACAACGATGCGCTTACCGTCTACACGTGACACGTATACATTTTTACGTGTCAGAATATTAACACTGACACGGCGCGGGTTATTTAATCCGCGCCAGAGCTTCTCAATCAGTGCCTGCGGATTGGGCAAATCCACTGCGTGAAAGGATTTGTCGCGGTGCTCCTCTACGCCAAGCAAAATCACACCACCCATGGTGTTTGCAAAGGATGAATAGGTTTCCCATACACTATAAGGCAGGCCACCAAGCGCACGCTTGGCCTCAATGCGATTATTTTCACGGTATGCTTCGATTTTTTGAAGATCGATCATGTTTCCCCACCCCCTCATCATGATTGTACCACACTTCCCCAAAAAAGGCAATTAAAATTAAAAAAGACTTGCAAAAAGGGGGGCAATGTGCTATACTGATAGTACCAAAAAGTTTTAGGAGGAGCTTGTCATGAAAAAGCTTGTACGTATTCTCTCCCTTTGCCTTGCTACCTTGATGCTTCTGACCGCACTCGTTTCCTGCGGCGCCCCGGCAAAAGATCCCGATAAGGCAGTTGCTGCCCTGGAAGAAGCAGAATTTTCTGCAACCAAGGATACAAAAATACAGCCTGCTGCACTTGCTCTCCTTGGCTACAAGGTAGATGCCGTGGTATCGGGCAGCAAGTCAACCACCAATGACGACGGCGACCTTATAATTGACTACGTCATCATTTATTACTTTACCGATAAGGAAAATGCAAAAAAAGCGATGACCGAAATAGAAAAGCTTGCAAATGAGGATAAGGAAGCCAAGGATTCTACGGACAGCAAGTGGGTTGCCCCCACACGCTCGGGCAGTATTGTTTATTACGGCACCAAGGCTGCCGTAAAGGCCGCAAAATAATTTCTGACATGAAAATAAAGGCGCATACGCGCCTTTATTTTTTTGTCCCAAAGACTCTTGACCTTTTGTAGTCCGTCTGTTATAATAAAATAAATATCTGTGTCAATTTCGTTGAGGAGGTGTCGCATCATGCGAAAAAGATTTTTGCCGATCATTCTTGCCATTCTGATGCTGTCAGCATCCGGGTGCCATGGCAGAAAGCCCCAAACAACCATCAGCTTCAGCGAAAACGGCGTATTGACCGTGGAGATTTCCACCAACAAAGACGGCACCGTAACCCTCCCCCAGCCTGCCGGCACGCACGCATCCTCCTGCATTGGCTGGCGGGCAGAAAAAGACGGGCAAACCGTTTTTCTCCCTGTCGGTGCAAGCTTTGAATACCGACGTGGCGAGCAAATCAGCTTTACACCCGTATACCTTCACCTGATTACGGAGGCCGATGCAAAAATCGACCTGTCTGTTACAGGCGGTGCCATTCGCTATACGACCAACATGGGCATGGGCGAATGGAGCTATCTGATTGATATCGGTGCCAGGCCGCAGGCAGGTACCCTCATCTTACCGCAAGCCGACTATGCGAAAATGTCCTCGCTTACACACAGTGCACTTACCAATCAGGAGCTCTCCCCCAGCGTGCAGGACCATATTGTGGAGCTGTCCCTCGACGCCATCTCTTTTGACGGATTGCTGCAGGGCATCTCTGCAGGCAAGCGCCTGACTCCCTATACCGCAATCGGTTATGTAAAGCTTACTTATTCTGACGGAACTACAACCTATATCTATGCCACACCGCAGGAGAATAGCTTCCCCTGTGCATCACTTCTTGGTCTTGCCAAAAGTGCAGCAGAAAATCTTTCCGACACGCAGGACGATATCTACATCACCCGCATCGAAGATAAATATTCCCCCTATACTGCAGAGGAATACGCCTTGCTACAGGATTACACAAAAATAACGCTCTCGCTTGCAATCAATTATGCCATGCGAGGCAACCGTGGCTTATCAGCCGATTTTCTGGATGCCTGCGATCAGCGCACCATCCAATATGGGGACGCAAGCTGCGCCGAGGAATGGCGCATTCTGCGCGGTCTGATTACCGACATTAACCAGAACGGTGCATTGGTCATCACCGCAAAGGACGGCACTGCCATAGAACGCGAAAACGTGCTTGAAATTATTTACCATAACACAATTAAAATTACAAACGCCGTCTACTATAACGGTTCTATCTATATCCCCTACTCCACCTACTCCGGGAACTACTAAAGCAAAAAGCCCTGCCATGCAGGGCTTTTTCTAATATCCGAAATAATTACGCAGCTGCTGCAAGGAAAGCTCCTTTGCACAAAGCGGCAAGGAAATATGCCACAATCCCATGATAGCAGGGTCACGATAGCACTGCCATTTCATACCGCGGAAGGCAAGCGGCTGTAAAAGCGCGGTCAGCTCATCAGAGGGGATAGCCTCTTCACTGTAAACGCGCACGTGCAGACGCGGCTCTCCCATGCTATCCCGCACGGCTGCTATATGTACCGCGCGGTCAAGAGAAAGCGCAGAGAGAGCAAACAAAACCGCAGATAGCATAGCTGCAAGCAGGGCGTCATCAACACCAAGCACGGTGCCGTATGAAAGCGTACTGAAATCAAACTGTACCAGCATACCTGTAAAGCGTGCCAGACCGCACAGACGACGTTGCAGCACGTTCGCAAGCTGTATTGCCTTTTCCTCGCGCAGCACAGTACCGCCCACAGCAGGCATAACCGTCTGCAGCCAATCTCTGATTAAGAGATAAGCATGCTCGTCAGAGGGCGCAATTGCCGCGACGGACAACGGCGAAAATTTGATGGGATAGCCCAATATCTCCGCATAGGAGGCAGGATAACGCAACGCCTGCGCCACTGACTCGGGTGGAATTGCCGCAAGCAGCGTCAGATTGCCGCAATAAGGCAAGCGCAGCAGGAGAACGGGCGTCCTGCCGCATTGCATAAGATACGGCTCCCTTGCACCGCGCAAAAGTGTTTTTTGCAGCACGTCACATTCGCCACGGGCCGTACCCAAGGCCTCGAAAAATTGCTCACCCACAAGTGGCAATCCCTCTGCTGCATTTGCGAAAAGCACGTTTCCTGTATGAGAAAGCAGAAAATAACCGCCCTCGGAAAGCACCTTCCTCGCATCCAGCTCTCCATCCGCAGCAAGCATAACGTCCTTTATCATAAAATCATACAAAACAATCACTCCTCCCCTTGAATTTCCGCCCTCCTGCATAAGCCACAGCATCTCCGTCTACACTAACAACACCGTAAGGAAAGGAGATTGATTATGGCACAAATCACCGAAAAGGAGCTTTCTGCTCTAGGCGACCTTTTAAGCATGGAGCAAACACTGCATGGAAAATGCCGATATCTTGCAAGCACCACCACCGATAGCGCACTCGCCGCACAATATGAGGCATTGGCCGCTTGCCATCAGCGGCATCTCGACGAGCTGTATGGCAATTTAAAATAAGGAGGCAGCCATGAGTACCGCACAAAACACAACGTTTTCCGACAAGGAACAGATGACCGACCTTTTATCGGCAGAAAAATTTTTAGCAGGCAGCTACAACACGTTTCTCCTTGAATGTGCTACACCCGAAATGGTGCGTTGCCTGTCCTCCCTGCTTGGGGATACCCACGAGATGCAGCAGCAGATTTTTCACACCATGCAAAGCCGCAACTGGTATCAGACTCCCAAGGCAGAGGATACCAAGGTAACAACAACCAAGCAGCAATTTTCCACCGCCGTCACAAAGTAACAAAAGGCACCCGGCAATACGCCGGGCTTT
>JAZOSC010000075.1:0-4164 GCA_045656925.1 Eubacteriales bacterium
AAGATGACAAAATTCGCGCACGACCTGCTATCAGCCTATGCAAAAACGCGCGGGCAGTCCCGAAAAAAGCAGACAGCAGTGCAGTTTTTTTCGCAAATCCTTGTATTTTTTCTTTTGTTATGCTATAATATTACAGATAAATTATGATGGACAAGTATTTTCTATGGAGGCACCATGCAGAATACCGCAATCAACGAACAGCAATGCACCCCCCTTGTGAGCACCGCCGGCGCCAAGCGTCGCGGCCTGCTGACCGAGGGCATGCTGGCACGCCTCGGCTTAACGCCACAGGCGGCACCCGTTGCATATATGAAAAACGAAAGCGGCGCGCTTCTCCCCTTATTTGACCCCAACCGTGTCAAAGCGGCACCGCCTGCGACAGCACGCATTACACCCGTAAAAAAGGAGCGCACGCCGCTGCCCCCCTGCACCGAGGACGGCGAGCTACCCCGTATCACCGCACGCCGCGCAGAGGCGCTTGGACTGTTTCCGCGAGAGGTGCTGCTACGTAGCTATTATGAACCGACCGAGAAGGCCGTTGCCTATTATCTACGCAAAAACGGCACGAGGGTGGAGCTGTTTGAAAAGGCCACCTGCCGTCGCCTGCCCATGCCCTGCATTCGCTGCGGCGGGGACGTGCGCTACCGTGCAAAGCTCTGCCGCGCCTGCTATGATCAGGAGCTTGCCGAGAAGCGACGCATCGGCGACGCCAGACGCGCCGCCTACTATGGCAGAAGCCCTGCGGAAATTCTTTTCTTTGACCTGGAGCTTACGGGCGTTTACGACCATGACGAGGTGCTTTCCATCACCATCGTCAACGGCCTTGGCGAAACGGTGCTGGATACGCTGGTGCGTCCCGTAAAAAAGCGTCGCTGGCCCCGTACCGAAAAGATACATGGCATCACACCGGACATGGTCAGAAGCGCCCCCACCATGGCGGAGCTTACCCCCCGTCTGACGGATATTTTTGCAGGCGCAAGGCACCTGATTGCCTTTGGTACGTCAACCGACTACGCACACCTGCGCCGTATTTATAAAACCCGTACCGAGCAGGGGCGTCTGCGTGCCAAGCTGATTGACTGCGCGGCGGAATTTTCAAGCTATATTCACGAGCATGGGATTGACCTTGTACATCGCTCCCTCTCCGATGCAATGGCACATTTTTCGCTTGTGTGGAATGGCGAGGCGCACACCTCTGCCGCCGACACACAGGCCTGCCGTCTGGTATTCCACACCCTTTTCCCACATTTCTATGAAAGCGAGGCCGTCTGATGGACCGTTTGTTTGGACTTGACGCTCCTGCCCTGCACGACGAGGGCATTTCCCTGCTTGCCACCCTTTACGATGACGTCAGCGTGGCCATGTACGAGGACATTCTGCGCGATGTCGCCATTCCCTACCTCAAAAAAGACCGCGGTGCGGGCGGTGCTGTTCGCATCATGATGGGTACAACGCTTTCCGCAGTTGATATTTACGTTCCCACCATACGTCTTGACGAGGCTCTTGCACTGTTTGCTGATGCAGAAGGTGAGGCTGACGAAGAATGAAGGAAATTTTACTTTTAAAATACGGTGAAATTGTGCTGAAGGGCGCAAACCGCCGCTTTTTTGAGGATACGCTCGCCAAGGAGCTGCGCTACCGTGCGGCCTGCTTTGGCAATTTCTCGGTACGCTATGCACAGAGCACGCTTTACATCGAGCCGCTTGACGAGCTTGCCGACCTTGATGGCATGCTTGAGGCCGCGAGAAGACTCTTTGGCGTAGCAGGCGTGGTACGCGCTGCCGTAGCAGAAAAAAATATGGAAAGCATTCTTGCCGTAGCCAAGGCCTACCTCCCCACCCATCTGGCGGACAAAAGGACCTTCAAGGTTGAGGCAAAGCGCGCGGACAAGCTCTTTCCCCTGACCTCCCCCGAAATTTCGCGCGAAACGGGCGGGGCGCTGCTTTCGGTCTGCCCCCACCTGGTTGTTGACGTACACAATCCCGACGTAACGGTGCGTGTAGAGGTGCGCGACAACGCCGCTTACGTTCATGCAGGGCAGTTAAAGGGCGCGGGCGGTCTGCCTGTCGGTGCGGGTGGCCGCGGTCTGCTGCTGCTGTCAGGCGGCATCGACTCCCCCGTTGCCGGCTTTATGATGGCTAAGCGCGGCGTTCGCCTCGAAGCCCTTTACTTCGAATCCATGCCCTACACCAGCGAGCAGGCACGCGAGAAGGTGCTTGACCTTGCCGCACTTGTGGCGCGCTGGTCCGGCAGCATGCAGGTGAATATCATTTCCCTCACACACATTCAGGAGCAGCTTGTCAAGCACTGTGATGAGGAATACTTTACCCTGCTTCTGCGCCGCTTTATGATGAAGCTGGCAGGCCGTGCCGCCGCGCTGCGGGGCTGTGAGGCACTGATTACGGGTGAAAGCCTCGGTCAGGTTGCATCGCAAACGATGCAGGCCATTCACGTCACCAACGCCGCAACGGAGCTGCCCGTATTCCGTCCCTGCATCGGTATGGATAAGGAGGAAATCGTGCAGATTGCACGCATGATTGACACATTTGAAACCTCTATCCTGCCCTACGAGGATTGCTGTACCGTATTTACGCCCAAGCACCCCAAAACGCGTCCTGTTCTCGCAAACGTGCTGGAGCAGGAAAAAAGGCTTGATGTAGATGCGCTCCTTGACGAGGCGTTCTCCACACTGGAAACCGTTTACATTCGTGCAAAATTCTGATTGCAGACAAGGATAAGAAAGGAAAAATCATGACCAAGGTAGATATTTTTTCGGGATTTCTGGGTGCGGGTAAAACCACCCTCATCAAAAAGCTTATCAAGGAGGCCTTTGTCGGAGAAAAGCTGGTACTGATTGAAAATGAATTCGGCGAAATCGGTGTGGACGGCGGCTTTCTTGCCGATGCAGGTATCAACGTAACCGAGATGAATTCAGGCTGCATCTGCTGCAGTCTCGTCGGCGATTTTTCCGCAGCGCTTGCCAAGGTGCTTGATGAATACGCCCCCGACCGTATCCTGATTGAGCCATCTGGCGTCGGTAAGCTCTCCGACGTGGTTCGCGCCGTGCGCGAGGCGGCGCCCGACAGGCTGGAGATTGCCGGCCTTGTTACCGTCACCGATGCCGCAAAATGCCGTATGCATCTGCGTAACTTCGGTGAATTCTTCGGCGACCAGCTGGCAAGTGCCGGAACGGTTATCTTCAGCCACGTAAAGGGACTTTCCGCAGAAAAGCTGCACGCGGCGGTAGAGGCTGTACGCACATATAACGAGCATGCCGTTATCGTGACCACCGATTGGGACCAATTGACAGGTGCGCAGATTCTGGCGGCGATGGAAAAAACCGATACGCTTACTGCCGAGCTTTCACGCTTACAGAAGGAAGCTCCCTGCCCCGTTTGCGGTCATCATCACGGGCATCACCACCACGAGGACGAGTGCTGCCATGAGCACCACGGGCATCATCACCACGAGGACGAGTGCTGCCATGAGCACCACGGGCATCATCACCACGAGGGCGAATGCTGCCATGAGCATCACGAGCATCACGGGCATCATCACGCAGAGGACATTTTTGTCAGCTGCGGCGCAGAAACCGCCAAGCACTTCGATGCCGCCCTGCTTCGCACAGCGCTGCAATCGCTGACCGATGAGGCCGCCTACGGCAACGTTCTGCGCGCCAAGGGCATTGTGCCCGGTGAGGGTGATACCTGGCTTCATTTCGATTATGTTCCCGGCGAAGCAGACGTGCGCGAGGGCGGCGCTGCCATCATCGGCCGCCTTTGCATCATCGGCGCTGCGCTGAATGTTTCCGCCCTTTCTGCCCTGTTTGGCGTAGATTTGAAGTAAGGAGCAACTATGAATAATCAAAATGTCCCTGTCTATCTTTTTACGGGATTTCTTGAAGCGGGCAAAACCTGCATGATTCAGGAAGCGCTTGAGGACAAAAGCTTCAACGACGGCTGTAAAATTCTGCTTATCGTCTGTGAGGAAGGGCTGGAGGAATACGATGCCACACGCTTCTGGGGACAGAACGTCCACCGCGTTACAATTGAAAAGGAAAGTGATTTAACCCCCGCGTTGCTGGCTAAATTCAACAAGGACTACAAAATTGACCGCGTTATGGTCGAGTATAACGGCATGTGGCAGCTTGCCACCCTCTATCAA
>JAZOSC010000076.1:0-23987 GCA_045656925.1 Eubacteriales bacterium
GGGTATTATTGCGGGCTGTGCGGGCGGCATGTTTGACAGCATTGATGAGGCTGCCTCCATTCTCAAAACAGGCAACGTCGGCAACAGCTATTTCTCCCTTTCCGTCTATCCCACCAGCGTGCCTGTATCGCTTGAGCTGACACGCATCGGTGTTTCTGCCGATCTTCTCGCAAACGGTGCGGTCATTAAGCCCTCCTTCTGCGGTCCCTGCTTCGGTGCCGGTGACGTGCCTGCCAACAACGGCCTGTCGCTCCGTCACACTACCCGTAATTTCCCCAACCGCGAAGGCTCCAAGCCCGGCGAAGGACAGCTTTCAGGCGTTGCACTGATGGATGCACGCTCGATCGCCGCAACCGCTGCAAACGGCGGTATCATTACCGCGGCAACCGACGTTCAATATACCCATGAGCCACACACTTACCACTACGACCGTTCGGTATACGAGAAGCGCTGCTACTTTGGCTTCGGCAAGGCACAGAAGAATGCCGAGCTGATCTTCGGCCCCAACATCACAGATTGGCCCAAGATGTACGAGCTGGCAGACAATCTGCTTGTCGAGCTTGCTGCTGTCATTCACGACCCCGTTACCACCACCGATGAGCTGATTCCCTCGGGTGAAACCTCCTCTTATCGCTCCAACCCCCTGCGCCTTTCCGAGTTTGCCCTCTCCCGTCGCTGCCCTCAATATGTCGGTCGCTCCAAGGCGATTGCCGCAGATGAGGCGAAGCGCCGTGAAGGCCAGCTGCCCGAAAAGCTTCTGAAGGCCCTCTCTGCCGTGGGCGATGCAAAGGCCCTGGCACCCCTGACTCAATTCGGCTCCTGCGTATTTGCCAATCGCCCCGGCGACGGCTCTGCACGTGAGCAGGCAGCCTCCTGCCAGAAGGTACTGGGCGGCTTTGCCAATATCTGCTACGAATTTGCCACCAAGCGTTATCGCTCCAACTGCATCAACTGGGGTATTCTTCCCTTTACTCTTGCTGAAGGCACGCCCTTTACCTACGAGGAGGGTGACTTCGTATTTGTGCCTGACGTACGCGAAAAAATCGCCAAGGGAGAGGAAATCTTCTCTGCAACGGTAATCCGTGCCAACGGCAGCACTGAGGCACTTACCCTCTACGTCAAGGGCCTTACAAATGATGAAAGGGAAATTATTCTCCGCGGCTGCCTGATGAACTACTACGCCGCACAAAGCAAATAATATTCTCCTTTAAAAATATGCTCCCCGACTGGGGCTGACCGCACAGCATCTCGGCTTACGGTTATGGAGCAAGCCATTCTTTTACTAAATTCCACCTGTTCGGAGGTATTGACAATGAAAAAAATAAAGATGACGACGCCGCTCGTGGAGATGGACGGCGATGAAATGACGCGTGTGCTCTGGAAAATCATCAAGGATGAGCTTATTCTTCCCTTTGTTGACCTCAAGACCGAGTACTATGACCTGGGGCTTCCTGAACGTGAAAAAACCCGTGACCAGGTCACTGTGGACAGCGCAAACGCCACCAAAAAGTACGGCGTTGCCGTTAAGTGTGCAACCATCACACCCAACAAGCAGCGTGTAGAGGAATATGCGCTCACCGAGATGTGGAAATCACCCAACGGTACGATCCGCGCCATGCTCGACGGCACAGTCTTCCGCGCCCCGATTCTGATTGACACCATCAAGCCTGCCGTCCGTAACTGGGAAGCCCCCATCACGATTGCCCGTCACGCCTACGGTGATATTTACAAGGCAACCGAGTTCCGCGTACCCACCGAGGGCAAGGCCGAGCTTGTTTTTACCGACCGCGAAGGCACGGAAATCTTCCGCCAGCCCGTCTACGACTTTGAATGCCCCGGTGTACTGCAGGGCTCCTACAACAAGGACAGCTCTATTCGCTCCTTTGCACACGCCTGCTTCAATTACGCACTTTCCACCAAGCAGGACCTGTGGTTTTCTACCAAGGACACCATCTCCAAGCAGTATGACCAGACCTTCAAGCTGATTTTTGAGGAAATCTACGAGAATGATTATAAGGCAAGCTTTGAAGCGGCAGGCATTGAATATTTCTACACACTGATTGACGATGCTGTTGCACGTGTTATCCGCAGCAAGGGCGGCTTTATCTGGGCCTGCAAGAACTATGACGGCGACGTGATGAGCGATATGGTTTCCACCGCTTTCGGCTCACTTGCTATGATGACCTCGGTACTGGTTTCCCCCGACGGCAAATACGAATATGAGGCCGCACACGGCACTGTTACCCGTCACTACTACCGCTACCTGAAGGGTGAGGATACCTCTACCAACCCCATGGCAACGATCTATGCCTGGTCCGGCGCGCTCCGCAAGCGCGGCGAGCTGGATACCCTGCCCGCGCTGATTGATTTTGCTGACAAGCTGGAGGCCGCCTGTATTGACACCCTGATGGACGGCATTATGACCAAGGACCTGGTAGGCCTTGTTGTCCCCGGCACAAAAACCACGGCCGTAAACTCGAGGGACTTTATCCTTGCTATCAAAGAAAGACTTGCCAAAAAGCTGGCATAACATAAAGAAGAACCGATGCAATGCATCGGTTCTTTTTTTATTTGCGACGGGCGCGGAAAAACTCCTGCAGTATCCTGCGACAATCCTCCTCAAGCACCCCCGCCGTTACGGCAGGACTGCTGCCAAGCGGATAGCGCGGCAGATTGACCACTGTACCAAAGGCACCCGCCACAGGATCCTTTGCGCCATATACCACACGCCCTACACGCGCGGCAAGCAACGCACCTGCACACATCGGGCACGGCTCCAGCGTAATGTACACGGTACAATCCGAAAGACGCCAATCTCCCAGCTGCTTTTCTGCCTCACGAATTGCAATCAGCTCTGCGTGGGCGGCAATATCGTGCCACGCTTCTCTTTTATTGTGTGCCGCAACAAGCACCCGACCGTCCTTCACCACAACGGCACCGATGGGGGTTTCCTCCTCCTCGGCCGCTTTTTGCGCCTCGGCCAAGGCAAGAGTCATAAAGGCAACATCAGCTTCGGAAATCATATAATCCATCAGAAAATCACCGCCAACGCAAGCATATAAAGAATCTGCACGGCGCAAAGTGCAAGAAAAACAATCATGGGCGGTGTGAACAGCAGCCGTACGCGGCATGCCATCGGTAAGGGGTGCGCG
The DNA here is from genome assembly GCA_045656925.1 of Eubacteriales bacterium. Lineage (GTDB taxonomy): Bacteria > Bacillota > Clostridia > Oscillospirales > CAG-272 > Firm-07. The sequence goes on from JAZOSC010000076.1 coordinate 3,153, forward strand.
GCATACTCGGCATCGGGTGCCACGTCGCGCTCAAAGCAACCGTTTTGCAGCAGCTCATCCTGCGTATCGCGATGCGCGCGCAGCAGAATAATCACTGCAACGAACCCCAAAAGCAGCAGCACCGCATATACAATACCTTCCGCAAGGGCGGCTTTTTGCAGAGGCAAATGCTCATACAAAACACCCAGGAAAACAGAAAATGCGTTGTTGCAAAAATGGATCAGCACCGCACACCACAGCGACCTTGTATAGACATAGATATAGCCAATCACAAGCCCTGCCACAGTGGCATAGAAAAACTGCGACGCACTCTGGTGCATCACACCGAACAGCAAGGCACTGACAAAAACAGCGGTCGTTCTGCCGAAGGGCAACAGATTTTGCAAAACAGTGCCGCGAAACAAAGCCTCCTCTACAAAGGCAGGCACGACAGCGGTCGTGATAAAGGCAAGCACGACCTCATAAGCAGCACGGGGTTGGGTGGCAATTGGCGCAGTCGTTTCATTGCCAAAAACAGACACCGCTTCAAACAAATCCACAATATAGATATTCAAATGCGCTGCGGCACCGATAATACTAAGTGCCGCTATCACATACAATGCAGTACCGCGTGGTAGATGCGGGGCTGCATCAAAGGGCACGTGCGGTTTATTCCGCGAGATGCCAAAGAAAAGAAAAACAGGCACCAGAAAGGCTGCACTGTAAAGCAACGCCAATACAAGCTCGCCCACAATGCTTGCCGCAACGGCAGACAGCCCCGAAAGCAGCAGAGGTAACACCTCCGTTGCTACCGTGCGATATACGGCAACTCCGCCAAATAGCACAAGCATAACGACACCAAGACGGTTTATCACACTGCGATAATTTGCTTCCTGTAAGGTCACGACGGCAAGCTCCTTTCTTTTTCATATATCATATATTTTACCCCATTTGGCACGTTATGTCAAGAAATATTGTAAAGAATTGAATGTGAATTGAACAACCCGTGCCTTTGCTCTCTGAAGGCGCAGAAAAGCCCACGGCTTTCGCCGTGGGCTTTGGTCTATCGCAACCGATGGTGATAGCTGCAGATTTGATGATAGACTGTGTTTTCTTGCAGCGAAGGCGTAGTTACCTACGCCGAGTCTGCGAGAGGGCGCAGAAAAGCCCACGGCTTTCGCCGTGGGCTTTGGTCTATCGCAAATATGCAGTTATCAATGGACGATGCAACGCTCGGTATCCTTATCAAAGATATGTACACGGGATACGTCGATGGCAACCTGAATCTTATCACCGGAGCGGCTGGTGGATCTCGACGAAACGCGAGCAGTGATCTTGGTGGGCTCCTTCGGAAGGGACTTGTTGGAGCCGTCCTCAACAACCTTATCGAAGCTGTTGAGGTAGAGGTAAATCTCTGCGCCCATCAGCTCGGTTACATCAACGTCAACGTCGATGCAGCTCTCAGGGAACATACCAAGATGGCTGGGATCATCATGGATACACTCGGGACGGATACCTGCAACAACCTCCTTGCCGATGTACTCGTCAAGCTGGCCGTCTGCGTTCTTCTCGGCAGGGAGCTTCAGCTCGTTGCCATTGAAGCAGAAGTAAAGGTCCTTGGTGCCCTTGGGCTGCATCAAAGTGCCCGTAATGAAGTTCATCTGGGGAGTACCGATGAAGCCTGCAACGAAGATATTGCAGGGCATATCGTACAGGTGCTGAGGGGTATCAACCTGCTGAATCAGACCGTCCTTCATAACAACGATACGGGTTGCCATGGTCATAGCCTCGACCTGGTCGTGGGTAACGTAGATGAAGGTGGTACCAACGCTCTTATGAAGCTTGGTCAGCTCGGTTCTCATCGTTGCACGAAGCTTTGCATCCAGGTTGGAAAGCGGCTCGTCAAGCAGGAACACCTTGGGGTTACGGACGATTGCACGACCAAGAGCAACACGCTGCTTCTGACCGCCCGAAAGAGCCTTGGGCTTACGGTCAAGCAGGTGGGTGATATCAAGGATACGGGCAGCCTCCTCAACGCGGCGCTTGATTTCCTCCTTGGGAGTCTTATTCAGCTTCAGACCAAATGCCATGTTATCAAACACGGTCATGTGAGGGTAAAGTGCGTAGTTCTGGAACACCATCGCAATCTTACGATCCTTGGGTGCTACGTCGTTTACGAGCTGGTCGCCGATGAAAAGCTCGCCCTCGGTAATCTCCTCAAGGCCTGCAATCATACGCAGCGTAGTGGTTTTACCACAGCCGGAGGGGCCGACGAAAACGATAAACTCCTTGTCCTTGATCTCAAGGTTGAAATCGGAAACCGCAGTCACGCCGCCGGGGTACTTTTTGTAAATGTGTCTCAGGGATAAGCTAGCCATGTAATCCTCCTTGTCAGGGCATAATACGCCCAAAACATGTATTTCTAACGATATTATTATAGCAAATTTCCATGGGGTTGGGAAGATGGCAAAACTACGAAAAATATCCGCATTGTTTATGCAACTTATACAATTCAAAACGCGCCGTCTTCACATTTTGCCCACATTCGCTTGGGATTTTAGCGTTTTTGTTCATTTATGAACAGAATTACTCGTCTTTTACGGTTTTCATCGAGAGCGCAATGCGCTTTTTCGCTACATCTACACTCAAAACGCGCACCCGAACAATGTCACCGACTGAGACCACGTCACGGGGGTGCTTGACAAACCTGTCCGACAGCTCGGAGATATGCACAAGGCCGTCCTGATGCACGCCGATGTCCACAAACGCACCGAAATCAATGACGTTTCGCACGGTACCCGACAGAAGCTGTCCCGGCTTCAGATCAGTCAGCTCCAGCACGTCCTCGGAAAGCAGGGGCGGCTCAAAATCATCACGCAGGTCACGCCCCGGCTTCTGCAGCTCCGCCACAATATCGTGCAGTGTCGGTTCACCAATGCCAAGCTCCGCCGCAAGCGTTGCGGCACCTGCCTTGGCGACCTGCTTGCCAAGCTCACCAAGCTTGCCGCCCAGCACGTCCTCAGGAGTATAACCAAAGCGTGCAAGCAGCGCATAAGCAGCCTCATAGCTCTCGGGGTGAACGCCTGTGTTATCCAGCATCTCGCGCGAGCCGGGCACGCGCAGGAAGCCTGCACATTGCTCATATGCCTTGGCACCGATACGCGGTACCTTCAGCACCTCGGCACGGGTGCGGAATTCACCGTTTTCCTCGCGGTATTTGACAATGTTCTTCGCACTCACGGCGTTGATGCCCGAAATATAGGACAGCAAGGAATGAGATGCGGTATTCAGGTCAACGCCGACGCGGTTTACACAATCCTCCACAACACCCGAAAGCGCCTCATCAAGACGGGCAGGCTTCATATCGTGCTGGTACTGGCCGACACCGATTGCCTTGGGATCAATCTTCACAAGCTCGGCAAGCGGATCCTGCAGGCGGCGCGCGATGGATACGGCGGAGCGTTGCATTACATCAAATTCGGGGAACTCCTCGGCGGCAAGCTTGGATGCCGAGTAAACCGACGCTCCCGACTCGCTGACGATAATATACTTGGTCTTTGCCTGCATTTCACGCAGGACACCTGCCACAAATTTTTCGCTTTCACGCGATGCGGTGCCGTTGCCGATGGCAACAACGTCCACGCCCCATTTGGTAACAAGACGCTTCATCACCCGTGCGGCCTCCTCGGCGCGTCCCTTGCCCTGGGTGGGATAAATCACGGCCGTATCAAGCACCTTGCCCGTAGGATCACAAACAGCAAGCTTACAGCCGTGGGCGTAGCCGGGATCGAAGCCAAGCACAACCTTGCCCTTGATGGGTGCCTGCATCAGCAAATGCTGAAGATTATCTGAAAACAGCACAATTGCGCCCTCGCAGGCCGCATCAAACAGCTCATTGCGGATTTCGCGCTCCACCGAGGGTGCTATCAATCGCTCGTAGCTATCGGTAACGGCGGCATTAACGTATTTTTTAGCAGGGCTTTCCCCTTTCTTTACGACCAAACTGAACAGATAATTGAGGATAATATCCGCCTGAACGGTAATGCTTACCTTCAGGAACTCCTCCTTTTCACCGCGGTTGATGGCAAGCACGCGATGCGAGGGGATTTTGGCAACAGGCTCCGTATGGTCATAATACTGCGCGTAGACAGAATCCTCCTCCTTGGCCTTTTTCGTTTCGATCATGCCGTGTGCCACCGTCAGGGTACGGATACCCTTGCGGTACGCAGCATTATCGGAAATATCCTCGGCAATGATATCCATTGCACCCGCAAAGGCCGCCTCTGCCGTTTCCACACCCTTTTCGGCATCTACAAGTGCCGCCGCCAGCTCATCAAGCGTAGGGGTGTATACTGCCTGCTGTGCCATCAAGGCCTCTGCAAGCGGCTCCAGTCCGCGCTCTCTTGCCACCGACGCACGCGTCTTGCGCTTGGGGCGGAAGGGACGGTAAATATCGTCTATCTCGGTAATCGTAACGGCGTTATCGATTGCGCGCTCAAGCTCGGGCGTTAATTTTTCCTGCGCGGCAATAAGGTTCTTCACCTCGATGCGGCGTGCCTCAATATTACGCAGATATTTCAACCGCTCCTCAAGCTTACGCAGCTGCGTATCGTCAAGCTCCCCCGTAATCTCCTTGCGGTAACGCGAAATGAACGGAATAGTATTGCCCTCATCCATCAACGCGACGGTGCGCTCGACCTGATCAACCTTGAGCGACAGCTCCTTTGCCAAAATTTCAAAAATGCTTTGTGCCATTGTAAAGTTTCCTTTAAGATTTATTTTGCAGCCTCAAGCAAGGCTGTTTCTTCTTCTCTTGTCAGTTCGCGCCAAGCGCCGCGCGGTAAATCCGCAGGCAGCGCGAGTGGGCCGAAGCTGATGCGCTCAAGCGACGTAATCTGATTGTGCAGCGCAAGCATCATGCGCTTAATTTGATGGTATTTCCCCTCAACCAGCGTAATCACACCGCTTTTTCCACCCTCGTCCAATACAATATCCGCAGGCTTCGTTTCATAGCCGTCCTCGAGGACAAGCCCCTCGCAAAACCGCGCGCACTCCGCCGCAGTCAACGGAAATTTGACGGTAAAACGATAGCGCTTTGCAACGTGGCGGCGCGGAGAGAGAAGCCTGTGGGCGGTATCGCCGTCATCGGTCAGAAGCAGCAGTCCCTCGGTATTTTTATCAAGCCTGCCACAAGGGAAAAGCCGCAACACGGTATACTTTTCAGGGAGCAGCGAGAGCACCGTTGGCTCTCTGCCGTCCTCGGTTGCACTCACGTAGCCCGCAGGCTTATTGAGGAGAATATAATAATGCACGCGATATACAACGGGCACGCCGCGGTAGACAACCGTATCACACTCCGGCGACACGGGCATATCCGCCCGTTTTGCAGGCACGCCGTTGACAAGCACCTGCCCTGCGCGTACAGCCTTCCCTGCCTCGCTGCGCGTGGCGGTTGCAGTCACCGTAAGCAGCTTATCCAGGCGCATACAGCCTCCCCCTTCCATTTTACATATCTTATATATTATAACATATATTTTACAATTTGTAAAGAGGTCGCGCACCGCTTTTGCCGATTTCAACAGGCAAAGGCAAAAGGAGCAGACACCGTGTGCCTGCTCCTTGATTGGCTTTTCGATTACAGCTCCTCTACCGATACAACGCCCTCGACGCCCGCCAGCGCGGTCATCAGCTTATCATGTGAAAATTTGCGGGGTAAATCAAGCGAGAAAATCGCACAGGGGTTTTGCGAGGCTGCCCCCGATTTGGTGACCTGCAAATCACTCACACCGACATGATGCAGACGCAGATACTCGCTCATCTGTACCAGGCTGTCGTTTTCCTTATATTCTATGTAGAGATTCAGGGTGCGCGAGGTGGACATGATAAAATACTCAAAGCGCGACAGAAGCAGCTCTGCCACAAGCACAAGAGCTGTAGCAATCAGCGCCGCCTCAAAGAAGCCCGCACCTGACGCAAGGCCCACGATAGCGGTGGAGAACAGACCTGCCGCAGTAGTAAGCCCCTTAACCTGACGGCGCTTGGTGACGATAATCGTACCCGCACCAATAAAGCCCATGCCTGCAATCACCTGCGCGCCCAGACGGGCAAGGTCGGTAAACCAGCCCATATGGAGATAGAGGTACTGGCTGGTCAGGGTAGTCATGGAAGCACCAAGACAGATAAGAATATGGGTGCGGAAGCCCGCAGGGCGACGCTTGGACTCACGCTCAATACCGATAATACCGCCGCAAACCACGGCCAGCAGCATACGGAGAACAGCCCCCCAGAAATGGAAGTTGCCATCCGAGAAACGAATCATGGTTACCAGTTCAGACATTTGACAATTCCTCCTTACAGTTCTTCAATTGAGCGAACGTTTTCAACACCTGCCACAACGGCAAGCGCGGTTGCATGCGACATACGCTTGGGCAGACGGACAGAGAAGACCGCGCTCTGATTGGCGCCCTCCGCCTTCTGCTTGTGAATCTCCACATCAAAAATGCGGATATCCTGTGCCTTAATGGCGGAAATCACAGCACCAACGTCGTCCATATGAAGGAATTCTATGTACAGATTGATATTGCGCGCACGCGCCATAATAAAACGCTCAATGTGATTAAACACCGTAATGGTCGCGATAATCAGCACGCAACCGACAAATGCACCCTCCACGAAGCCGGCACCGATGCAAAGCCCCATGCAGGCCGACGCCCAAAGGCCAACCGCCGTGGTCAGACCCTTGACCTGCTGCCTTCCCGTGACGATAATCGTGCCTGCACCGAGGAAGCCGATGCCGTTGATAATCTGTGCGCCAAAACGGGATACGTCGGTATATTTATTACCGCCGCCAACCAGCACAATATCGCTCCAATACGTGCCGACCATCATCGTCAGATACTGGCTGATCAGCATCGCAAGCGTGGCGGAAATGCAGACGAGCATATGTGTGCGGAAGCCCGCAGGACGGCGCTTTTTGCCGCGCTCCAATCCGATACAGCCGCCGCAGAACGCGGCAACAGACAAGCGAAAGAGCGCGACCCATACCGCATTATTTGCAGTAATTTCGCGCAACGGATCTAAAAACGAAAGCATCTGTATTTCTCCTTTCTACAATCAACCCTCGGTGAGCAGAATTTCAACCGTGTGCTCGACATAATCACCACCATGCTCCCGCAGAACCGTAACAAGCACACTCTCTCCTGCGCGGTAGCGGTTGACCTCGCCAATCACATCATAAATATTATACATACGCAAGCCATTGACCTTTACGACAATATCGCCCGCCTTGATTTTGCCAACGACAGTCTGCCCACTGACACTCACAACGTAAACACCGTCACGGGGCATATGGAAATACCCTGCGACCTCGGTGGCAGACTCTGTAAGCTGATCCGACATGGGATCGGAATACCAATAACCGCCCTTCAGCCCTCTGCCCGTCAAGCCGAGCAGGGTGCGCCCCGATGCGATGGGATTTTCACCTGTAAATTCGCCCGTAGCCACAATCGCATCGATGATGATCCTTGCGCCGTCAATCGGCAACGCAAAGCCCACATTTTCAATGGGATTGCCGCTTGAGGTATACACCTGCTTCATCGCGACGATGCCAACAACCTCGCCATACATATTGGCAAGCGGCCCACCCGAATTGCCGTTGTTAACAGCCGCATCGGTCTGGATAACCGTCATTTTCTTGGAAACGGTATTATCGCTGTTTCTGATGCTGAGCAGGCGATCGGTATAAGAAATTTTACCGAAGGTTGCCGTGCCGCTGTACTCAAGGCTATGAGGTGTGCCGATCACTACAACATTCTCCCCCACCAAAAGCGTGGCAGATTTACCGATTTTTGCAGGGACAAGCCCTGTTTTTTCAACCTTCAGAACCGCAATGTCAGCCGCCTCGTCACTGCCGACGACAATCGCATCCAGCGCCTCGCCCGTGGGAAGCACGACCTGCACCTCAAGTGCATCTGCAATCACGTGATGATTGGTACAGATATAGCCGTCCGCAGTATAGATAAAGCCCGAGCCGATGCCTTTTGCATTCTGGTGCTTCACTGAAATCGTAACGGTAGAGGCACGCACGACGTCCGCCGCCTCCTCAGGCGTGAGAAGCTTGCCGTCACTACCCTCCTCGCGCACGAATATCGTGCGCTCATTGGTAATCGTGCGGTAAATTTTAATGCCTGCGTCCCCAACAAGCAATAACAGAATCAACAATGCAAGAGTGACTGCCACCACTGCGGCGAACACACCGTAAAAACGGCCTGCCCCACCTTTCTTACGTGGAGGAATTACGGGACGGTCGCCAAAATGCCAATGCAGCGTGTCAGCACCGACAGCTGCATCCGCTGCAGCCTCCCCTGTGCCGTCCTGCTCCGGCATTTCATATTCCTTATCGTCCATATATGCTCCTTTCCATCGCCACAACCGACAGAATCATTTCAATTCAAATTTATAGCCGATACCCCAAACGGTACTGAGCGACCACTTGGGAGAGGCATCCTTCAGCTTTTCACGCAGGCGCTTGATATGTACGTCTACCGTACGGCTGTCACCGAGAAATGCAAAATCCCACACATGCTCAAGCAGCTGCTCACGGCTGAATACGCGGTTAGGATTCGAAGCAAGACAATAAAGAAGCTGCAGCTCCTTCGGCGGAATATCCACCTTCACCCCGCCAAGCTTTAATTCAAAGCGCTCACGGCTGATTTCAAAATTATCGTATTGAATAACGTCGCCCACGACAGGCTCACCGCTTTTCCGCGTGCGGCGCAGGATTGCCTTCAGCCGTGCGGCCAGCACGGGCAAATCAAGCGGTTTGCAAACGATATCGTCGGCACCCGCCTCAAACGCCGCTACCTGGTCAAGCGCATCTCCGACATTCATCATCAGCACAACAGGCCCCTCGTACTCAGAGCGCAGCGCGGAAAGCACCGCATTCCCCTCCCGTATCGGGAGCGAGGCGTCAAGCAGCACCAGCTCCGGACGCGTGCTTCGGAATATTGACAGGCATTGCACACCGTCCTGCACGGCTACAACCTCGAAGCCAACGGTATTCAAATAGTCACGCAGCATTTCGCATACACCGAGATCGGCATCCGCGACCAAAAGATGTGTCCCTGCCATGTTGTTTTCCTCCCACTGTTGATGCTTTTGCATAACGCACACGACGTAAGGCATCCGCATTTTATAATTGTTAACTATTATATCACATTTCTTATGCCTTGAAAAGCCCTTTTTTAAAAAAAGTGTAACATTATTATTATTTTTAAAAACGCCCTTGAAAAATGTATTTTTTTGCGATATAATTAAATTTATGATTTTCCTTCAAGGAGGACGTTTTGTATGAAGCTTGGCATCGTTGGCCTGCCGAACGTCGGCAAAAGCACGCTTTTTAACGCCCTGACAAATGCAGGCGCAGAATCGGCAAATTATCCCTTTTGCACCATTGAACCAAACGTCGGCGTGGTCGCCGTACCCGATGCGCGCATGGATTACCTTGCCCAGATGTACACCCCTGAAAAATACACCCCTGCCGTCATTGAATTTGTTGACATTGCAGGTCTTGTGCGTGGCGCCTCCAAGGGCGAGGGCCTTGGCAATAAATTTCTCTCTCACATTCGTGAGGTGGACGCCGTTATCCATGTTGTACGCTGCTTTGAGGATGACAACATCATTCACGTAGACGGCGGCATTGACCCGCTCCGCGATCTGGAAACCATTAATCTTGAATTGATTTTCTCCGATATGGAGATGCTTGAAAGGCGTATTGACCGCACCAAAAAGGCGATGAAGGGTGACAAAACGCTTGCTGCCGAGCTTGATATGCTTGAAAGACTGTACGCCGTACTGGAATCGGGAAAAACGGCCCGTACCGCAGAGCTTTCCGCAGAGGAGCGCGCCATGCTTGCCGACACGCCGCTTCTGACCATGAAGCCCGTCATCTATGTGGCCAATGTCAGCGAGGACGATGTGGGCGTGGAGCCTACCGCCAACCCCATGTACGCCGCATTAAAGGCGTTTGCAGAAAGCGAGCACGCAGGTATTCTGCCCGTTTGTGCACAGATTGAGGCCGAGATTGCCGAGCTTTCGGGCGAGGAAAAGCAGGCCTTCCTTGATGACCTGGGCATTCCCGAAAGCGGTCTTGACCGTCTGATTAAGGCAAGCTATTCCCTGCTTGGCCTTATCAGCTTCCTTACCGCAGGCCCCAAGGAGGTCCGCGCCTGGACCATTACCAAGGGTACCAAGGCACCCGGTGCGGCAGGTAAAATTCACAGTGATTTTGAGCGCGGCTTTATCCGCGCCGAGGTTGTTTCCTTTGCCGACCTTGAGCGTATCGGCTCGATGAACGGTGTGAAGGAGGCGGGCCTTCTCCGCAGTGAGGGTAAGGAATACGTGATGGAGGACGGAGATATCGTTGTCTTCCGTTTCAACGTCTGATGCGCGCCCGCAAGAAAAAGCACGGTGCCGAGCGTATTGCCGCCTGCTCCGCCCTGCTGATTGAGGATACCGCAAGATTAAAGGCCGACCCACAGAGCTTTTTTACCGAAAGACGCCCCCTGCACCTGGAAATCGGCTGCGGCAAGGGCAGCTTTGCCTGCGGTATGGCCACCGCACGGGGGGACATTAATCTGATCGCGATGGAGCGCGTTGCTGACGTGGCCGTGCTGGCCCTTGAAAAAGCCACACGCACCGCTGACAGCAGGCCCGACAACCTGCGCTTTCTCATTGGCAACGCAGAAAATCTGACCGAATGGCTCCCTCCACACAGCGTGGATTGCATTTACTTGAATTTCAGCGACCCATGGCACAAGGCGCGTCACGCCAAAAGACGCCTGACCTACCGCGATTTTCTCGAAAAATACCGCCAGATTCTCTGCGAGGGCGGCGTACTCCGTTTCAAAACCGATAACGTTCACCTGTTCGACTTTTCCCTCGAGGAATTTGCCGCCTGCGGTCTGCGTGTGGAAAACGTCACGCGCGACCTGCATCACAGCCCCCTTGCCACAGGCAATATCATGACCGAATATGAGAAAAACTTTTCCGAAAAGGGCTTCCCCATTCACGCGGCAACGGTCTATTTTGACAAATAAAGCGGCATAACTCACCGCGTATCCCACTGAAATAAAAAAGGGCGCCCGCACAGCGAGCGCCCCTTTTGAAGAAAGGAGCAGCCCCCATGGAACGAGCCGAGCCAAACGGTGTTTTACTGATTGATAAGCCCACAGGCATGACCTCACACGACGTAGTCGGGCGCGTGCGCCGCCTTTTTGGAACCCGCCGCGTAGGGCACACAGGCACTCTGGACCCTATGGCAACGGGCGTACTGGTTCTCCTTCTCGGACGTGCGGCCAAGGCTGCTGAATATCTGACGGTACACGACAAATGCTATGATGCCCTTCTGGAGCTTGGGAAAACCACTGACACCGAGGACGTGACAGGCGAAATTTTAAGCACGTCAGGGGACATTCCAAGCGAATCCGCCGTTTGTGAGATTGCTTCGCACTACCTCGGCCGTTATCTGCAGACACCGCCGATGTACAGCGCGCTGAAGGTTGGCGGGCAAAAGCTTCTTGACCTGGCAAGACGCGGCATTGAGGTAGAGCGCAAGGCGCGCGAGGTGACAATTTACAGGCTGGACGTTGCAGGGACAGACGACTGCACCCGTTACAAGCTGGCTGTGCATTGCTCGTCGGGCACTTACATTCGTACGCTTTGTGCTGACATTGGCCGCGAGCTGGGCTGCGGCGGTGTGATGGCCGCGCTGCGCCGTACAAAAACGGGTGACTTTGCACTCTCCGACTGTCACTCGCTTGATGCGCTTGAGGCTATGACACCCGCAGAGCGAAGCGCCCTGCTGTTGCCCCCCGAAGCACTTTTTGCCGCTTATCCTGCAGTAAATCTTCCCCCCTTTTATGAAAGGCTGTGCCGCAGCGGCTGTGAAATCTATCAAAAAAAGATAGGCTCCGCACTGCCTGAAGGCACACGCGTGCGGTTATGCAGTGATACAGGTGCGTTTTTTGCTCTTGGCGAGGTGCGCGAATACGAGAGCGGCAGTGCCATCAAGCCCATCAAGCTTTTTGAAATATAAAAATTCCCGTGCCACGGCACGGGAATTTTTCTTATGCCAGACCGTAAAAACGGGCAGCGTTATCGGAATAAATGGCTGTCGCCGTACGGAACAGTGCTTCCACGGGAAAGCCCTTCGGCATATCGTGGGCAGCAAAATCCGCCAGCTCCGCCGCCAGTACACGGGCAAAACGGGAAAGCGAGGGATTGGTGAAAAAGCCTCTGTCACAATCGGTAATGCCGACCAACGAGGCGGCGGCGCCGCGCGACAGGTAAAAACGGAGTGAACGGCGTAACAGCGCGGTGGATGCCCCTGCACCGTCAATGCCAAATGCAAGACGGGGCGTGCGGTTGTCGCAAAATGCATCGAGCAACAGCGCAAGCCCCTGCGGTAGCTCACCTGCGGCAAGCGTCAGCAGCACATCGGGCATCACGCGTCTTTCGGTAAGATAACCAAGCAGCCTTTTGAGTGCCACAGGAGAAAAAGCCCCCATAACGTGCTCGGTTTTCGGACGCACTCGCAGCACAAGCCGCATGTCATGCTCACAAGCAGCGGCACCCAATGTGCGTAAAAGCTGTGCTGTCAGCACAGAGCGTTCATCAGCAGTAAGCATAGCACCGTCCCGCAAGTGCTCAAAGGCAAGCCCTGCGTGATAGGGGTCAGGACGCAAAAAGCGCTCGTAGCCCGAAATATCCAGTAAAACAGCGGGAGAGCCTGCGGCAGCGAAGCGCTCGACTGCGACAAAAAGCAGGTGCTCGAGCTGTGAAAGCGTATCGGCAGGCAGTCCGTATGCAGCGGACAACTCCTGCATCAAGGCGGCATGACTCTCACAGAAAAGCAACCGCGATGCATCAAAAACAGGCCAAACGGAATCGGAAAACGCCATCAGCCCGCCGGGCTTGTCGACTTCCACAGGCAACAGCGCGGCACGGTGCGCGGCAAGCAGGGCGCGGGGAGTAACATCACGCGTTGCAAGCGCTGCAGTTGCCGCCTGCCACAGCAAGGGCGGCTCCCCCTCTGCGGCATCGCCCAAAAGATAGGTCAGGTCGTTGGCAATATCGGCAGGCAGAGTATCCCCTGCGGTGTAGGCCAGTGCAAACAACAGCTCTGTCATTTTATCGTAATCGGAGCAAGCCCCCGTCAGCATTTCCTCGGGCACGCCGCGCGAGCGCATTGCACGAAGAATCCGCGGTGAAAGCAGCCACATCTCCGCAGGTGTAACAAGGGCACGGTTGGCGGCAAGCTCGGCTGCGGTAAACGCACCGCCCTGCAAAATTGCAGGCGCTTGCGCCAGATACTCGGTAAGTGCTTGCTTCATTGTCGACATTATCCTGCCCCCCTTCGGTCTTCACCATATATATACCACAAAACAGCTTTTTTTGCAAGACTACGGCAGGATTTTTTTACACAGCGTCTTGATTTTCCGTATGAGTTGTGTTATACTCTAATATCATATATGTGAATTTTATACTGCAAACGAAAAGGAGGTCAATATGGCAAACACCGCGCTTGCCGATTTCAGCCTGCTGTTTCCCGATGCCGCCACGCGCAGCGCGCATGCCGCAGGAGGCACAGCACCGAAAATCGACGACTTTACGCTGGAGGAGCTGGGGCTTTGTGAAATTCTGCCCTTGAAAAACGCGGCGCTCTCCGAATTTGTCACCAAGGACCCCGACGTTATCCGCTACCGCGAGGCAGTTTTTGCCGACCTGCTTGAGAGCGAGGGCATCACCAAAACCTTTGCCAAGCTGATTCCCGTTCTGCTCGACATTATGGAGCTGCGCCGCTTGGAGGCTGATAGCGGCAACACCGCCGATTACCTTGCGGGCATGACCGAGATTGAACTTTATATCACCAGCATTGACCTGCTTTACGAGGGCCTGTGCAATGAAAAGGTACACCTGCAAAGCCCCGCCCTTCTCACCCTTGCCGCCTATATCCGCGAGCTGGTGGAGAGCGAATACTATACCGACCTGAACAAAAAGCTTGAGGAGCTGACCAGCCGTGTGCGCGAAATCAAAAGCGTAACGGTGGGTGTAAACCTTGATGCACAGCTTCGCCCTCGCGAGGCGGGCGTGCTTGCCGTGAATGCCGAGTCCTTCCGTTCGGGCGACACACTGCAAAAAATTCTCCGCCTGAACTTTAAAGAGGATGCCTACACCTGCATTGCCGAGCTTGTCCCCTTCTCAAAAAAACAGACCGAAAACCAGAAAACCGCACTCTCCCTGGCCTTTACCTCTGCCATCGGCGAGGTTTACAAGCAATCCCTGCGCTCCTGGAAGAAAATTGTGCAGCAATACGTGCTTGAAAACACTGATTTTCTGCTGGGACTGCTCCCCGAATTTGAGCTGCTGCTTAAAGGCACCAATCTGGTGCGCGCGCTTCGCATCAAAGGAAACAGTCTGACTGTACCGACCATCAGGCCCGCAGCTGACCGCGCCTTCTCCGCCAAGGGACTTTACAACCCCGCAGTAGCGCTGAAAACCGACGACGTCATGGTGAAAAACGACATTTGCTTTGACGAGCGGGCGGGCATTTACGTGCTGACAGGCCCAAACCGCGGCGGCAAATCGGTGATTACCTGCGCCGTCGGCCTTGCGCTTGCCATGGCACAGCTTGGTCTTCCCGTCCCCGCAGATGAGGCAATTATCAGCCCTGCAGACGGTATTTTCACCCACTTCCCCACAGGCGCCGAGGACACCATCGACAAGGGCAGGCTTGGTGAGGAGTGTGCCAGACTTGGCGAGATTTTCGAGGCAATTACAAAGGAAAGCCTGGTTCTGCTTGACGAAACGCTTTCCTCTACAGGCTCCTTTGAAGGCTCCTATATCGCCGCCGAGGTGCTGACGGGACTTTCACACGCGGGCTGCCGCGCCATCTTTTCCACGCACCTGCATGAGCTGGCAGCTGAAATCGACACCATCAATGCGCGCACCGTGCAAACGGGCGGCGTGCCGATTGACACGCTGGTGGCCGGTATTGAGGACGAGGGCAAGCGCTCCTTCCTGATTCACCGTGCGAAGCCCGATGGCAAGAGCTATGCACGCGATATTGCCGCCAAATACGGCCTGACCTATGAATGCATCATGCAAAAAATCAAGCGGTCCAACAGCACCGCCGAGGAATAAAACCACCCCTTAAAGGCAAACCGCCATCGGCAACATAGCGTACAGAAAATCCCGCAAAGTCACCTATCCGCGGCACGGCGTTTTACGCCATTATAATTTATTCGGACATTTATACCGCACAAATAAAAGCCAACTGTGCGGTATGCAAATATCAAGACATTCATCAGAAAGGAAACCAAAACCAATGATTGATTATTCAAGCGTACTTTCCAGCACCGTCGTCGGCCTGAAAAAATCGGGCATCCGTAAATTCTTCGACCTGCTTGACGGCAGAAAAGATGTTGTTGGCCTTACCGTAGGTCAGCCTGACTTCGTTACCCCCTTACATATCCGCGAGGCAGGTATCGAAAGTCTGCGTGAGGGTAAAACCTACTACACCTCAAATGCAGGCATGCCCGAGCTGCGTCAGGAGATTGCAGCCTACCTGAAGCGCCGCTTTGACATTTCCTACAAGCCCGAGGAAACCGTTGTAACGGTTGGTGGCAGTGAGGCCATTGACCTGGCAATCCGCGCCGTAACCGAGCCCGGAGATGAGATTATCATTCCCACCCCCTGCTTCGTTTGCTATGAACCGATTGCCCGTGTATGCGGCGCAGTACCCGTCATTATCAAAACCACCGCAAAGGACCGCTTCAAATTGACGCCCGAGGCACTGCGTGCCGCTATCACCCCCCGTACCAAGATGCTGGTGCTCCCCTACCCAAACAACCCCACCGGTGCCATTCTGACACGCGAGGAGTTAGAGGGAATTGCGGAGGTGCTTCGCGACACCAATATCGTGGTGCTCTCCGATGAAATTTACGCCGAAATGACCTACGGCAGAAAGCACGTTTCCATCGCCTCTCTTGAGGGTATGCATGAACGCACCATCATTGCCAGCGGCTTCTCCAAGGCCTATGCAATGACCGGCTGGCGTATGGGCTATATCGCCGCACCCCTGCCTTTGGCAGAGCAGATGCTCAAGCTGCACCAGTACGCCATTATGTGCGCCCCCACCACCAGCCAGTTTGCCGCCATTGAGGCACTCAAAAACGGTGATGAGGACGTTGCCATGATGGTTGGCGAGTACGACCGCCGCCGCCGCTATATCTATCAGGGCTTCCGCGATATGGGTATAGAGGTGTTCGAGCCGGAAGGCGCCTTCTACATTTACCCCGAGGTCGGCACCTTTGGCATTGACGCAGAGGAGTTCTGCGAAAGACTGCTCAACGAGTACAAGTGTGCCATTGTGCCGGGCACCGCATTCGGCGAGGGTGGCGAGCGATTTGCACGCGTTTCCTACGCCTACTCGGTTCAGCATATTTCCGAGGCGCTCAATCGCATTGAGGCATTTGTCAAAACGCTGAAATAACAACATACAAAAGCACCGCAAGTCAAGCCTGCGGTGCTTTTTCTGTGCCGTCAATAAGAAAACGCCCGTTCAAGCGCCCCTGCCAGCAGCGCTGCGGCGGCAGGCACAAGCAGGTCAATTTCCCTTGGAGCAACCAAAAATCCACCCCCGTTTTGGAGCATATCGCTCGCTTCCCGTAACGTTGTATCCACACCAAGCTGCAAAAAGGCATCCTGTAAAAGTGCTGCCGTGCTTACAACCGTGGGGACACCCAACGCAAGCACGGGCGCGCCGACGGTATCCCTATCAAGGGGGGGACGGGCTGCGCCCACGCCACCGCCCGGTGAAAGTCCCACGTCGGAGAGCTGTACCGTTCTGCCCAGATGCTTGGTTTCGCGTGCCACCAACGCATCCACCGCCACGATAATATCAGGACAGGCCGCTGCCGCCGCACCACGTACAAGCTCCACTGCCTCCAGCCCCGTACGCCCCAGCACACCCGGTGAAAATGCGGCAATCTCACAGGGCTTATGCGTAGAAAAACACACACCGTTCCCCGTCAAATGTCTGGTTACACTCATCTGCCGTACCGTGCCGGGGCCAAGTGCATCCGGCGTCATTTCATCATTGCCAAGCCCTACAACCAGCAGGGAAAAATCAGGCCCTACCCGCTTCCCCGTCATGCGCTCCGCCATTTCGCGCAGCTCCACCGCAATCACGCGCTTGACCTCCTCGCACTCCTCGCCTGTCAGCGTAAAAATTCCCTCCCGCGATACCGTTACATAGCGACCGCAGGGCTTCCCCACACGCGCCGCCGCCTCCTCACTGCCGATGCGGACACGCAATATCTCACACGCCCCCGCCGTGGCGCAGCCTACACGCACGCCCGCGCTCTCCCTCTCGCAGCCACATTCTCTCGCCAGATCACTTTGCCAATATTCCTCCACGCTCCGTCCTCCCCCTTTTTATTGGCTATTAGTGTGCGCGCAAACGCGCGCTCCTATGTGAATAGTGCCTATTTTTTCAATAAATTATTGTGCAAGTGTCCAAACCTTGGCTTTTTATGTCGGCGAGTGCTTGAAAAAGCAAGCGAACTGTGCTATAATGTGCTATGTTAATATGGTACTGTATGGCAAGATCTGCCACTGCCCGTTCCGAAGGAGGAATACCACTATGATGAAACGCATTGTAGCTCTCGTTCTCTGTCTTGTATGCATGCTGCCCTGCTTTGTTGCCTGCAAGCACGGCGAGAACGACAAGGGTGCTTACATCCGTATGTACCTGAGCGAGCCTGTCTACGACATTGACCCGCTGAATGCCTTTGACAATCAATCCACCATGCAGGTGCTTTCCCTCATTTACGTGGGACTGTTTACCGCAGATGAAAACGGCAAGCCTAAGAAGGCCCTTGTAGATAAATACACCTACGAGGCCGATAAGGACAACGACAGCTACAAGCTGGTGCTTACACTGAAGGAAACCGCCTGGTCTGACGGTATTGCTTTGACTGCATACGACGCACAGTACGCCTTTGAGCGTCTGTTCTCGGTTGCAACCAAGCACCCTGCAATTGCCATGCTTTACGACATAAAGAATGCACGCAAGATCGCTCTTGGCGAGGACAGCATCGGCCATCTCGGTGTTGTTGCCCCCGATCCCCAGACCCTGGAGATCGAGTTCGAGCGCGATATTGACGTAGATTCCTTCCTGCCCGCGCTTTGCAGCCCTGCCCTTTATCCGCTGCGCGCCGATCAGGTAGATAACAAGAAGGATACCTGGAACAAGCTGGCGATCGATATCGTTTGCAGCGGCCCCTTCAAGATCGCTTCCATGAATTTCGAGGACAAGGACGGCTTTGTGCTTGCCCGTAACGACTGCTACTTCCGCAACCGTTCCAAGGATAAGCTTGACAAGTACGTAACACCTGCCCGTATTCTTGTAGACTACGGTATTACCGCCGAAAAGCAGTTCAACAACTTCAATACCAACGAGGTTGGCGCTCTTTATTATTACGGCTACATTCCGCTTTCCCTTCGTAACGAGGAGATCAAGCGCCTCAAGGTGACCGATGCCGCCTCTACTCACGTATACTACATGAACGAATCGGTCGCGCCCTTTGACAAGGCCGAGGTGCGCCAGGCGCTCTCCCTTGCCCTTGACCGCGATGCAATTGCAGCGGCTATCGTTTATGCCGAGGCTGCAACCGCGCTTGTACCGCACACAGTACGCTACCGTGCCGACAAGAAGGCCGAATTCCGTAAGAAGGCCGAGGATCTGCTGGCAACCTCCCAAAAGCTTGACGAGGCAAAGGCCTTGCTCAAGACCGCAGGCGTTGTTGCTTCCGACTTTACCTTTACCCTGACCGTCAACGCAGAGTCTGAGGAGCACGTAAAGATGGGTACGCTTGCCGTTGCTGCATGGAAGGCGCTTGGCTTTAACGTCACGCTGAATGCCCTGACCACCGACCCTATCACGACATCTGTTGAATCCGCAACGGGTGATATAAAGGAAGAGCCGACGGGCATGTATTACAGCAACTACCGTGAGGCACTGCAAAAGGGCGAGTTTGACGTCATTGGTCTTGACCTTGTTGCAACTGCCCCCACTGCGATGGCGTATCTGGCACCCTTTGCTACCGAGTTCTCCGGAAACGGTTACATCACCGCAACCGACGTGCTGACCGGTGTCACCACCTACACTGCCGCCCCCCACATCACGGGCTACGACAGCGCTGCATACAACGCAATCATTGACGAGGCACAGAAGGCCGAAACGGAACAGGAGCGTGCTGCACTTCTGGTTGAGGCTGAAAAAATTCTGATGAAGGAAATGCCCGTTATTCCCGTTATCTACAACCAGAATGTATCGCTTTCCGCCAAGGGCCTGAAGAAGGTTTCTGCCAACTTTTATACCGCAGGTGTCATGACAAAGGCGAAGCTCTCCGGCTACTGGAAGATTGCAATTGCCGAGGGTTGGGTTGAGGACAAAAAGAAATAATTTATCTATCTTTCATACGCCCGCATACGTGCGGGCGTATTTTTTATATTTTTGGTGTTAAACTTATAGACAAGCGCGGAAAAATATGGTATACTGAAAGGTAATGACAGACCGAAAGGGGTATGCCTGTGCAGATTAAAAATCTAACGCCCGGCGGCTACGCCTCAAACTGCTATCTGCTGACAGCGGGTGGGACTGCCGTGCTGATTGACCCTACCTGTCCTGCCGCAGTGCTGCATACTGCGCTTGCCGAAAGCGGTGCCAGGCTTGCTGCCATACTGCTCACACACGGACATTTTGACCATATGCTGACGGCTGCGGAAATCAAGGCACAAACAGGTGCGCCCATCTATCTTGGACGAGGGGACAGCGACCTGCCCGCGGACGGCGAGAAGAATGCCTTTGCAGTCTTTTTTGGCTTTAACCGCACCTATCCTTCCCCCGATCGCCTACTTTCAAACGGTGATGTGCTTACCTTCGGTGACCTTACCCTCACCGTAAGAGAATCCCCCGGACACACAAAGGGCTCGATTATCTACCTGACAAACGGACAGGCCTTTACGGGAGATACGATATTTGCTGCAGGCTACGGCCGCTTTGATTTGTACGGTGGCGACGTGACGGAGTTGTATGCGTCCCTTGATGCACTTGGCGAATTACCGCGCGATACGGTCATTTATCCCGGCCACGGCGAAAGCACTACACTGGGCAAGGCACTTGACGCACTTGCCTATTTAAATTAAAAACCAAACGATTGAGGTATACTATGACAATTGACACTGCGGCGCTTGCCGCCCTCCTTTTTCCACATGTAACCGAAACCCCGGCAGATATCGAGGCACAATTCCCCGCGCGCGTGCTTCCCGAGGGTGCAATTGTTTCCCGTATGGCACCCAGCCCCACAGGCTTTGTGCATCTGGGCAATCTGGTGCAGGGCCTGACCTCCGAGCGTATGTGCCATCAATCGGGCGGCACGCTTTTTCTGCGTGTTGAGGATACCGACGCCAAGCGTGAGGTTCCCGGTGCCGTTGAGGTGCTGATTGAAGGCCTCGGGCACTATGGTATTCTGTTTGACGAGGGCGCAACGGTTGACGGCGACAAGGGCAGCTACGGCCCTTACCGCCAGCGTCAGCGTGCCGATATTTACCACGTATTCGCCAAGCAGCTTGTGCTGCAGGGTGAGGCTTACCCCTGCTTCTGCACAGAGGAGGAGCTTGCCGACATCCGCGCCCGTCAGGAAGCCGAAAAGGCCAACTTCGGCTATTTCGGCAAATGGGCTGTATGGCGCGACCGCCCTCTTGAGGATATCAAGGCAGCACTTGACAAGG
>JAZOSC010000077.1:0-7651 GCA_045656925.1 Eubacteriales bacterium
CATAGTGGCGGATTCGGCGAGAATACTGCGTCGGGTGTGGGAGAGCTGTAGCCCCGAGGCGGGATGGGAGTATCGTATGCGAGCTGATGACGAGCTTTTCTATTTCTACCATATCGCGCATATGGCAAAGCATTTTACACTGGGCGGGTGCGGTATTCGTCCCTTGCTTGACGTTTGGCTTTTGCGGCAGCAGTATTCCTACACCGATCGACTTGATATGCTGCTGGAGGAAAGCGGTCTTACCACGTTTGAGCGTGCGGCAAGGCATTTGGCTGCGGTGTGGCTTGCGGATGCGACGCACGACGATGTCACTGCGCGTATGGAGGCCTTTATCCTGCACGGTGGGGTGTACGGCACACTGCAGAATCAGATTGTGGTGGAGCAAAAAAGAAAGGGCAAGCTTGGCTACGTGCTGTCGAAAATCTTTTTGCCCTATAATCGTCTTAAGCACCAATACCCCGTTATACAGCGTCATAAGTGGCTGATACCCGTGTGTGCGGTGCGCCGCTGGTGCAGACTTCTTTTTGGCGGAGAATGGCGCCGTGTACGTCACACGCTCCGTGTAAATAACGGCTTAACGCGCGAGGCAGTACGCGCAGCAGGCGAGCTTTTTGACGACCTGTCCATTTAAAGGGAGATGCAAAATGCATCTCCCTTTTGCGTTTAAAGAGAATTAAGTTCTCTTTAAATCTTGCAAAAATTGTGCGCTTGTGCTATACTGTTGGCAATTACTATCCGATAAATGAGGTGTATGTTATGACCAAGTGGGCCATGTGGGGCACAATTGTAAATGCTGCGTTGGTGCTGTTGGGTGCGCTGGGCGGTCTTTTGCTTCGCAAATGCGGCAGAAGCCTTCGCAGTGGCGCCAAGGCAGAGGGTGAGGAGGACATGCAGGGCGGTATTTCGCGTGCGTTGATGCAGGCAATGGGGCTTTGTGTGATGTTGATTGGCATTTCAGGCGCAATAGGGACAAGAAATGTGCTGGTTGTGATTCTGTCGATGGCCATTGGCACGCTGATTGGCGAGCTGTTGCGGCTGGAAAGCCTGATGGAGCGCTTCGGTGCGTTCGTAGAGCGCCGTCTTGGCGGGCAGGAGGGTAGTATTGCCGAGGGCTTTGTCAGTGCAACTCTCCTCTTTTGTGTCGGTGCCATGACTGTTACGGGCGCGATTGAGAGCGCAATGGCGCACACCCATACCACCTATTATGCCAAGGGATTGATTGATATGGTGTCCGCTGCAGTTTTTGCCTCTACCATGGGTATCGGCGTGGCGCTTTCCTCGGTATCTGTTTTTGTCATACAGGCGTTGCTTACCCTGATTGCGATGCTGGCGGCGGGGGCAATTCCCACCGCAATCACTACGGAAATGATTGCCGTCGGCTCGCTGCTCGTGCTGGGAATCGGCACAAATCTTCTTGGTGTCACCAGGCTTCGCATTACCAATATGCTGCCTGCGATGTTTTTGCCGATTCTGCTTTGCCCTCTTGTAGGGCTTTTACCTATCTGAAAGGAGGATGCATATGGAAACACGTCAATGGATACACGCCACCCCTCTTTATCTTTTGGCTGACCACCCTCTGACCTTGCAGGTGATTTTACCTGATGAGGCACCGCGGAAGCCACAGGTCAGCCTGATCTATACCGTGGCAGGGAGCGCATATGGCGAGGTGTATAAGGTTACCATGCGTGCGGTGGATAGCTATGCGTCACCTACGGGCGGTTTTGTGGTTTATGCGTATACGATACCGCAAAAGCAGATGCGCGGCAGCAAAATCAACTATCGTTTTTCACTTGACGGCGAGGAGAGTGATGAATATGAATTTGACCTGCAGCCCCTGCCCAAGCTTCCGCCATTGACCGTGACTGAGCTTGTTTCGTGGAACGGTTTTCTTTGCAAATATATTGAGGTCGCAAACCTTACCGACAAGAAGCTGGACCTTTTTGATTATGAGTTGCTGATGCAGCGCGACAGTGGCGAGCTTGGCCGTAATCCTCTCGCAGACCGTCGCGGTGTGAATGTGATACCGCCGCACGGTATTGCCGCGGTGCGCTTTATTGATCCTGCGGTGCTGGCTGCAGACGGCCCGCAGCCTGATACGCTTGCCGTGCTTGACCGCTTTGCCGTGCAAAACCCTGATAGCTGCGGTAATCTTGTGGCCCGTGATATTCGCCTTTTTCATGCCACTACGGCGGAGGTGGGGGCTGATGGCGCATATCGCTTCAAGAAGGGTTGCTTCGACCTTTATCAAAAATATGACGCCCGTGTGCTGTATCTTGCTCCGCGTGGCGGCAAGCTCTCGGACGGGTTCTTTACAATGGAAATCTGCCGCACCAAGGAGCGGCGCGACGTGCGCTGCTCCTATGCCCAGCATTGGTGCTTTGATCTTTTTGAGCCGGGGAAGGGCGTGATTGCAAACAGTCTTGCACCGGTGACGCCGGGCTTCCTGGCTGTGACGCAAACACCCGTGGATACTGCCGAAACAACAGTGCCGACCATTTTGCCGCTCGCTCCTGCCGCAAGACATTATCTGAGCGAGGGGGAGCTTGCAATTCGCTTTGCTACCTTTGGTGGCGGTGTAACGGGGGATGCGACGGTTTACGTGCTTGAGGACGGCGCCTATCGTCCAAAGTGGGCAAAGCAGCAGCAGGACGGCACCTTTCGCGCAAAAATATCCTATGCAACGCTATCCCGTATGCAGGGCAAGCTTCGCTATTACATCGAGGTCAAGGGTAGCCTGCTTGCCGCGCGCCTTGGCTCAGCCGCAGAGCCATTGTCGGTGACGCTGACCGACAATCGCGGCCCCGACGTGCTATCCCGTTCTCCTGCTGCGGGTGAAGTGCTGGAAAACGATTTGATGCCGCAAATATCGGTGCGCTATTACGACGTATCGGGCGTAGACCGCACAGGCTCGCAGCTTCATCTCGATGGCTTCAACGTGTCCGATAAGGCAAGCTTTACTGCCGAGGGAGTCACCTATCGCCCCGAGAAAAGGCTGACGCTAGGCAAGCATATTGTCGAGCTCTCCCTGCGTGATAAGCTTGGAAATCGCAGCTATGAGAAATATGAATTTGAAATTTCCGACGGCAAGGAAATGCAGCTTTTCTGTGGCCAGGTGCACGCCCATACGGCGGATTCCGATGGTGCAGGCACTCCCTTGGAGGCCATAAAGCACGCGCGGTATGTATCACACATGGATTTCTTTGCCGTCACTGACCATACGCACTATATGGAGGAGCGTGACTACGCAAGGCAACGCGCGTTGGCGGATAAGCAAAATACGCCCGGAGAATTTGCGATGCTTTACGGCTTTGAAATGACCTGGAACGATACCAACGGTTATTTTGGCCATACCAATCTGCTTGGTGCTGATTGGATTAATCTCTATCCCATGGATACCGATATAGCGGCGTATTATCGCCAGGTTGCGGCTGATCCGCAGGCAATTGCGATGTTTAATCACCCTGATGATTTGTGGGGGAATGCCGATGAGCTTGCCTGGCACGGGGAGGAGATTGCCGAACGGTACTGCCTTGCTGAGGTCAACGGCGCGCGGCATGATGCCTATTATGCGCTGGCGCTATCACGCGGTTGGCGTGTGGCACCGCTTTATAACGAGGACAACCACGCACGCAATTGGGGTGATTCGGGTGCGATGGGCTATGTGATTGCCCCTTCGCTTACGCGTGAAAACGTGATGAATGCGATGCGTTGTCGCCGCACCTACTCCACCACCGACCGTACGATGAAGGTGCTTTATCGTGTAAACGGTGAATGGCTGGGCGCTGTGCTTGATAATCCAGAAAAGCTCACCGTAGAGGTGGATATTACCACCGCCCGTGAGGAGGGCATTGGAAAAATTGAGCTGATGACCGAGGATAACATCGTTATGGCAACGGTGGATGCAGGCGCTCTGACAACCTTTTCCTGGTCGGTCGAAATCAATCCGGATTTCGATTATTACTATCTTCGCATTACGAGCGATGATGCCTATACCGTTACCGCGCCTGTATTTGTCATGGGGCGCGACCTCTTGAATGTCAAACGAATGACCTACGGTGTTGCCGATAGCGGAGAATATCCGCACGTGGTAACCGCAACCGTGAAAAACGAGAGCGATAAAACCATGATGGACGTTGAGGTTGACCTGTACCTCACCTCGCCTCACGCCTTTGCGTTGCGTACGCTTGCCCCCTTTGAAACCGTTCATCTCGGCAAGCTTGCTCCGGGTGAAATGCGTACCGTTACCCGTCGCTTGCCGGAGCTTACAGGACGGCATCGCGTTACCGCCATTGTAGCGGGCTTGCTGGGTAAGCAACGCTATGCGGATGTTTCCTACGTATTGATTTCCCCCATTACGATAACCAAGCTGATGCCCCTTACGGCACCTGTGAAGAAGGGCACACGCGTGATTGAAAATCCCTATCCTTATATTGAGCTTTATAATCCCACTGCACGTACGCTGTCGCTTTCGGGATACCGTCTGGCGCATTGGCATACCATTGGCAGCAAGCCTGATGCCGCACATACGCTGGCACTTGATGCTGTTACCGTGCCGCCTGCATCCACACTGATCGTCTGGGTGCGTCCGCAGGGCACAGGGCTGACTGCGGCGGATTTTAACGCCCATTACGGGACAAGGCTGCTTGAGGGAGAGGATTTGCTGATTACCGAGATGCCACTGCTGCTTGCTGATGGGAAGGGGAAGCGCCTTGACCTGATGCAGGGTGATGAGGTGATGTCCCGTGTCACCTACGGCTATTATTGCACGCATAAGACTGATGTGGTGGCGGATAGCCCCATCTATTACCGTCACGGCCCCGATATGACGGCAACCGAGCGTGTGTTGACGCCCAAGGTGGGAGAAGGAAGCAGGGCGCCGGGCCGCGTGATTTCGGGACAGATTCCTAAGATTATGAAGGGGCTTCCACGCCCCAGTGAGGCAATGGAGGCGGAGCGCTCGGCAGAGCGCGAGCGCGTCATTACGCGCTTGACAAAGGCCTCGCTCGTGCCCTTCCGTGCAGCCAGCTTTGTGGCAAACGCGGTATCGGCAGTCAAGGGCTTGTTTGATACCAAGGACTAAGCCTCTTTTTGGCAGCCTGATAAAGGGCTGAAAGGAGAACTATGTTAAAACGATTTTTATCTTATTACAAACCGCATCGCTTGATTTTCATTCTGGATATGCTAGCGGCACTTTTTGTGGCTGCCATTGGTATGTTTTATCCTATTATCACGCGCACAATGCTCAACGACCTGATTCCCAACCGCAGATATAACCTTGTGATTATCTTTGGCGTATCGCTGTTTTTGCTGTATATTCTGCGTATGCTGCTTAACTATTTTATTCAGTATTACGGTCACATTATGGGTGTACGTATGCAGGCACAGATGCGCTCGGAAATGTTTACGCATATTGAAAAGCTGCCGTACAGCTTTTTCGACCGTCAGGAAACCGGCAAGATTATGTCCCGTATGACGAATGACCTGAACGACATCAGTGAGCTGGCCCACCATGGCCCCGAAAACATTCTGATTTCAACCATCACTATCGTGGCATCCTTCGTCTATCTTTCTACCATCAGCGTACCGCTTACTCTGATTATCTTTGTCTGTGTCCCTTTTCTTTTGGTGATTGCTACCTCTTTGCGTGGTAAAATGCACGCCGCCTTCAAGGAAAGCCGCGTGTCGGTGGCGGAGATTAACGCCTCGCTGCAAAGCAGCATTTCGGGTATCCGTGTCACGAAGGCCTTTAACAATGCCGCCAAGGAAGAGGAAAAGTTTGAGGTTGGTAACGAGCATTTCGTATCGGCACGACGCCGCGCGTACAGCGCAATGGGTGCCTTCCACTCAGGCACCACCTTTATTACCGATGTGTTCAATGTTGTGGTGCTGATTGCAGGCGGTTTTTTCCTCTATAACGGCAAAATCGGCTTTGGTGATTATTCTGCCTTTATCGTATCCGTTAACCTCTTTTTGACGCCCGTTAAGGCACTGATTGGCTTTATGGAGCAGTATCAGAACGGTGTTACGGGCTTTGAAAGATTCTGCGAGATTGTCGATGCAGAGCCGGAACGAGATGCTGCAGGTGCCACAGATGCAGGCGTGCTTGCGGGGGAAATTGAGTTTCGCGGCGTCACCTACTCCTACGGTGACGAGGAAAATAAGGACGTGCTGCAAAACGTCAGCTTTAAGATTCCGCAGGGTAAAAAGTTTGCGCTTGTTGGGCCGTCGGGTGGCGGCAAGACCACCATTTGTCATCTCATTCCGCATTTTTATGAGATCGAAACAGGGGATTTGCTGATTGATGGCAGATCCATTAAGACGATGACGCGCGAGTCGCTCCGCCGCAATATCGGTATTGTACAGCAGGATATTTACCTCTTTAATGCCAGCATCCGCGATAACATTCTTTACGGCAAGCTTGATGCCACCGAGGAGGAGATGATTGAGGCAGCCAAGCGCGCCAATATCCACGATTACATTATGACGCTTGAAAACGGCTATGATACGCAGATCGGTGAGCGAGGTGTGCGCCTCTCGGGCGGACAGAAGCAACGTCTGTCCATCGCGCGCGTTTTCCTTAAAAATCCGCCGATTCTGATTCTTGACGAGGCAACCAGTGCGCTTGATAATACCACCGAGATTCTGATTCAGCAGGCGCTCGATGAGCTTTGCGAGGGGCGCACTACCGTCGTGGTGGCGCACCGTCTTTCCACTATCAAGAATGCCGATGAGATTGCTGTTGTCGCAGACGGACAGATTACCGAGCAGGGCACGCACGAGGAGCTTCTTGCCCTTGGCGGTGCCTATGCCGACCTCTACCGTCTGCAATTCCGCGAAAACCTTACATAATATAAAAGCGGATATGCCTTGCATATCCACCATTTGCTATCTTAAAAATTTTTGCAAGCCTGTAGGGACAGGCGTCCCCGACTATTCGCAAAGAAAAGAACACCTCCGCATCGCGGGGGTGTTCTTTTTAGCATCATTTATTTCTTGGGGAAGCTATCCTTATATAAAAGCGGATATGCCTTGCATATCCGCCGTCAGCTATCTTAAAAATTTTTGCAGGCCTGTAGGGACAGGCGTCCCCGACTGTCCGTAAAATGAAAACGCTCCCCCGCGATGCGGGGGAGCGTTTTGCTTATAATCTTTATTTTTTAGGGAAGCTATCCTTTAAGCCAACCACGCGGTTAAAGGTGTTCGGATGCTTGGTATCCATGCAGTAGTAGCCGTCACGGACAAACTGGAACTTGTCCCCGGGGCGTGCCTCGGCAAGCGCAGGCTCAATTTTCGCGCCCTCAATGCGGGTGAGCGAGTTGGGGTTCAGAAAATCGTTGTAGGTCATACCCTCGGGCAGATCTGCGGGGTTCTCAATTGTCAGCAGATTTTCGTAAAGCATCAGCGTGGTGTCCTTCGCATATTTTGCGGAGAGCCAGTGCACGGTGCCCTTTACCTTGCGACCGTCTGCAGGCATGCCGTTGCGGGTTTCAAGGTCTGCGGTGCAGAGAATACGCACCACGTTGCCCTCTTGGTCCTTGATGATTTCGTTGCAGCGAATGATATATGCACCCATCAGTCTGACCTCGCCATCAGGCTTCAAGCGGAAAAACTTGGGCGGCGGCACCTCTGCAAAATCGGCGGCATCAATATA
>JAZOSC010000078.1:0-7631 GCA_045656925.1 Eubacteriales bacterium
ACGGTGCAGATTTCGGGCAACAACAAGAAAAAGACACATATCCTCACGGGAGATGAGCCGTTTCTGAAGCTGCTTGGCGTATCTGATGTAAACGGACGCATCTATGATAAAAAGGGCGCAAAATTCCGCCAGATCAACCGCTTTCTTGAATTAATCCGCGACACCCTGCCCCACCTGCCCGAAGGCGAGATTGTAATTGCCGACCTCTGCTGTGGCAAAAGCTATCTTTCCTTTGCCGTTTATCACTATTTCGCCAATATCCTTGGCTACCGCGTAGAGATGACGGGCGTTGACCTGAAGCCTGATGTCATCGCCTACTGCACCGAGACAGCAGCGAAGCTCGGTATGACCGGACTTCATTTCCTTTGCGGTGACATTGCCGCATTTGAAGCTGAAAGGCACCCCGACCTCGTGGTATCGCTCCACGCCTGCGACACTGCTACCGACCTTGTGCTGGAAAAGGCAATGGCCTGGAAGGCAAAAGTGATACTTTCCACCCCCTGCTGTCACCACGAATTAAATCACACGCTGCATTGTGCGCCCCTTGCCTTCGTTGCCGAGCATGCTATGCTCCGCCAAAAGCTCTGCGATGCGGCAACCGATGCCCTGCGTCTGAAGCTACTGGAAGCAAACGGCTATCGCGTAGCGGCGCTCGAGCTGATTGATCCCGATGATACCCCCAAAAACATCATGCTGCGCGCCCTGCGCCGTGCCGATGCTGACAAGGATACCGCCGAAAAAGCCAAGGCGATGGCGGAATATGAGGCCGCACGTGTATTTTTGCTGGGAGGTGATGTGTAATGGACGTTCGCCGTGTATTAAGCTACGTTCGCCGTGCCTGCGAGGATTACGATATGATCAAAACGGGCGACCGCATTGCCGTGGGTGTTTCAGGCGGCAAGGATAGCCTGACCTTACTTTGTGCGCTTGCCGAAATGCGCCACTTTTACCCCAACCCTTATGAGGTTGTCGCCATCACTGTGGATATGGGCTTCCCCGACACCGATTTTTCGGGTGTTGCCAAGCTCTGCGAGGACTTAAAGGTGCCTTATCACACCGTCAAGACCGATATTTACGACATTATTTTTCATATACGCAAGGAAAAAAGCCCCTGCGCGCTCTGCTCCAAGATGCGCCGCGGCGCACTTCACAATGCCGCGCGAGAGCTGGGCTGCAAGGTGGTTGCCCTCGGCCACCACTACGACGATGTAGTGGACACGTTTATGCTGAACCTCTTTTACGAGGGGCGCATTGGATGCTTTCAGCCCGTCACCGACCTCAGCCGTGTTGGTGTACGCGTCATCAGACCGCTAATCTACCTGCCCGAAAAGCAGGTGCGTACCTTTGTATCCAAGGTGCCGCTGCCGGTGGTAAAATCAAACTGCCCCGCCGACGGCGAAACGCAGCGCACGGAGATGAACCGCTTACTCAACACCCTGGAGCGCAGCTCCCCGGGACTTCGCCACCGCATCTTCGGCGCAATACAGCGCGCCGACGTCGACGGCTTTGCTCCCCTTCCCCCGCGCCCCAAGAAAAGCCGAGCGAAAGGCGAGGAGCAGACCGCTTCCGATACCGATTCATGAAAAAGAGGCACCGCGCTGCCTCTTTTTCTGTTTATTTTACCAAAATTTCCGTGTTTTTCACCTATTTATTTATAATAGGACATAAAAATGCAAAAAAATTCACAAAAACTCTTGACAAGCGCACTTTGTTGTGATAAAGTAAATTCATTCCCAATGAAATCGGCGGAAGCATCGCAACCGTCGGTGGAGGAAGTTCCGGAGAATCCCGTAAGGGTGCCGAAGGTGCAAGGCGGCTTGCCGCCGAATCTCTCAGGCAAAAGGACGGATCAGACATAACATTTTATATGTTTGTGCCATCTTTTATTTTTTGTGAGCTGCCTTCCTTGGGGGCAGTTTTATTTTTTATTCGGAGGTAAATCAACATGCAAGAAGCATTACTCAATGTAGTGGCTACAATCAACAAGTACCTCACCGACTATGTGCTGATTTTTCTGCTCATCGGTGTTGGTCTGTACTTCACCATCCGCACCAGGTTCGTTCAGGTACGTTGCTTTGGTGAGGGTATGAAGAACGTCTTTAGCAATCTCTCCCTCAAGGGCGGTAGCCAGGGCGGCGGTCTTTCCTCGTTCCAGGCACTTGCAACCGCCATTGCCGCACAGGTCGGTACGGGTAACATCGTCGGTGCCTGCGGTGCAATTCTTATCGGCGGCCCCGGTGCCATCTTCTGGATGTGGGTGATTGCATTCCTTGGTATGGCTACCATCTACGCCGAGGCAACCCTCGCACAAAAAACCAAACAGGTCAATGACGACGGCTCTGTTGAGGGCGGCCCCGTTTACTACATCAAAACCGCGTTCAAGGGCAAGTTCGGCAAATTCCTTGCCACCTTCTTTGCCATCGCAACAACGCTCGCTCTTGGCTTTATGGGCTCTATGGTACAGTCCAACTCCATCGCAGGCACCATGGGTACCGCGATTGGTATGGGCGAGAACCTTTACTTTATCATCGGTATCGTTGTGGCACTGCTTGCAGGCATCGTCTTCCTTGGCGGTGTAAAGCGACTGGCATCGGTAACCGAAAAGATGGTTCCCGTAATGGCTTGCCTTTATATTCTTGGCTCCCTTGTTGTCATCTTTGCACGTATCAAGTGCGTTCCCGAAACCTTCGGCATGATTTTCAAGTACGCCTTCACCCCCAGCGCCCTCATCGGCGGCGGTATCGGCTACGCCCTCAAGTCCGCCATCAGCCAGGGTGCAAAGCGCGGCCTGTTCTCCAATGAGGCAGGCATGGGCTCTACCCCTCACGCACACGCTCAGGCAAACGTCAAAAACGCACACGAGCAGGGTACAACTGCTATGATCGGTGTGTTTATTGATACCTTTATCGTACTGACCATGACCGCACTCGTCGTTATCTCCACCCTTTACGCAGGTAACGGCCCGCTTGGCAACTCCCTCAATTATGCTGACGGCAGCCTGCTTCTCTCGGGCTACGGCAAGGCAAATCTGGCGCAAATGGCATTTGGCACCGTATTTGGTGAAACCTTCGGCAACATCTTCGTTGCAGTCTGCTTGTTCTTCTTCGCCTTCTCCACTATTCTTTCCTGGAATTTCTTTGGCAAGATCAATTATGAGTACCTCTTCAAGAAGAAGGGCACTGTTGTTTACACCGCAGTTGCCGTTGTATTCGTATTCCTCGGCTCGATCTTCTCGAACGACCTCGTTTGGGAGCTTACCGACTTCTTCAACTACCTGATGGTGCTGCCCAACGTAATCGCCCTGGTTGCACTCGGCAAGCTGGTTGTCGACGCCGCCAAGGAGGGCAAGGCCGCCAAGGAGGCTGCGCGCGCTTCTGCCGCAGCAGCAAAGGAAGCCGCAGAACAATAATTCCCGATTCTTTCAAAAAAGCAGGTGCTTGCCACCTGCTTTTTTCTGTTCTGTCTTGTAATTGCTTTGCATATATGCTATAATAGACCTACATTGAAACAGGAGGTTATTGCTATGCTGAAAAAACTCTGGCCTACTCCCTATAAGATCGAAAAGGGCGATCTTACGTCCTTTCTCGTGCAGCTTATCATCTTCATTGTTATTACCGCTGTTGTCGGTTGGCTGATCGGTCTTCTTGCCAAGGTACCCGTGGTTGGCATCATCTTTGCTCTTGTCGGCTCACTGATGGGTATCTACACCACCGTCGGCATCGTACTGTGTATTCTGCGCTTTGTCGGTGTATTGGAAAACTAAGCAAAAAAGCAGGTGTACACACCTGCTTTTTTGCTTTCCCTGCATACAACTCTTGACAAAATTCGCGTCGGGCGGTATAATTGCATCATATATCCCAGATTTTCTCTTATTATAAATAAGAGATGGTCTTGAAAGGTGACTTTTATGAACAAAAATATTCCCGAAATCTTTGGTAGCATGGTCTTCAATGAGGACGTCATGCGTGCGCGCTTGCCGCGCGAGGTCTGCAAATCGCTGCTAAAAACGATGGAGGAGGGCAAGGAAATTGACCCTGCCATTGCCGATGTTGTGGCAAATGCCATGAAGGATTGGGCAATTGAAAAGGGAGCTACGCACTACACCCACTGGTTTCAACCCCTAACGGGCGCAACCGCAGAAAAGCACGATTCCTTCATTACACCCGTAGGCGGTGGACAAGTGGTCATGGAGTTCTCGGGCAAGTGCCTCATCAAGGGCGAGCCTGATGCCTCATCCTTCCCGTCAGGTGGCCTGCGCGCGACCTTTGAGGCACGCGGCTACACCGCGTGGGATCCTGCATCCTACGCCTTTGTCAAGGACGGCACGCTTTATATTCCCACCGCATTTTGCTCCTATACGGGCGAAGCGCTTGACTCTAAAACCCCTCTGCTGCGCTCAATCGATGCCATCTCCCGTGAAGGCATGCGTATCCTGCGCCTGTTTGGTGACACCACTGCCAAGCGACTGACGACCACCGTGGGTGCCGAGCAGGAATACTTTATCATTGATAAGGAAATGTACGAGCAGCGCCGCGACCTCATCTACACGGGGCGCACGCTTTTTGGCGCACCTGCACCCAAGGGGCAGGAGCTTGAGGACCACTACTTCGGCCCTCTCAAATCCCGCATTGCCGCCTTTATGGCGGAGCTTGACGAGGAGCTGTGGAGGCTTGGCATTCTCTCAAAAACCAAGCACAACGAGGCAGCTCCCGCACAGCACGAGCTGGCGCCCATCTTTGCCACCACCAATATGTCCGTCGATCAGAATCTGCTTGTCATGATTTACATGAAGCGGATTGCCGAAAAGCACGGCCTTGTCTGCCTGCTGCACGAAAAGCCCTTTGCAGGTGTCAGCGGTTCGGGCAAGCACAACAACTGGTCTGTTGGTACCGATACAGGCAAAAATCTCTTCAAGCCCGGCAAAACCCCTGCCGAGAACAAACAGTTTCTCCTGATGCTTGCCGCCGTGATCAAGGCGGTCGACGACTATCAGGACCTGCTGCGTATTTCTGTTGCACACGCAGGAAACGACCATCGATTGGGCGCTGCCGAGGCGCCGCCCGCCATTGTTTCCATGTTCATCGGTGACGAGCTTGAGGCCGTCGTGGATTCCATCATCAACGGCACAGCCTTCAAGGGTTCTGCGCGCGGCAAGATGAACCTCGGTATCCCTTCGGTACCCACCTTCACCAAGGATACCTCCGACCGCAACCGCACCTCACCCTTTGCCTTTACGGGCAATAAGTTTGAGTTCCGCATGCTCGGCTCCTCCCAGAACATTTCCCTGCCCAACGTGGTATTAAACACCGCCGTAGCAGAAAGCTTCCGTCAGTTTGCCGACATACTGGAGGCGGCCACTGATTTTGAAAAGGCCCTGGCAGAGTTGATCAAGGATACCTTCACAAAGCACCGCCGCATCCTGTTCAACGGCAACGGCTACGCAGAGGAATGGCAAAAAGAGGCGGCGCGCCGCGGACTTTCCAACCTCAAAACCTCTGTCGATGCCTTCCGCACCTTCACCGCGGAAAAGCATGTGGAGCTTTTCACGCGCCACGGCGTGATGAATGAGGTGGAGATGCACTCCCGCGAGGAGATCATGTATGAAAACTACGCCAAGGTGATCAACATTGAGGCACAGACCATGATTGAAATGGCAGGACGCGAAATTATCCCTGCCGTGAACGCCTACGTTGCCGAGGTAGCAAGCACCGCAGCAGCAAAGACTGCCGTCATTCCCACCGCCGATATTTCGGCAGAAAAGGATATCGTTACCCGCCTGTCAAGCCTCACGGGCAAGGCATATGCCACCCTTTCGCTGCTGCGCAAGGCAGACGAAGCCGCCAAGAAGCAGCCGGCAGGCGAGCCAATGGCTGCCTACTTCCTTGACCGTGTCATTCCCCTGATGAACGAGCTGCGCGAAACGGTAGATGAAATGGAAACACTGACTGCAATTGACTACTGGCCTATGCCCGGCTACGGTGACCTTTTATTCAGCATATAACCGCGTGGACTACAATTTTATCCGCTGCAGCCAAAAAGCAGGAACGGGGCAATCGCCCGTTCCTGCTTTTGTTGTTGACTTTTATATGGGGCCGTTGCCCGTATAGCGCTTGGCTACGAACGCGCAAAGAAAACGGTAAAAATCGAAGGCGGCCTGCTTCTCGCCCTCGGTATACAGGCGAAAGGCTACCTGACGGCAGCAATCCACACCCGTCAAGGGCAGCACGCGCACACCCTGTCCCTCACACTTGCCCCAGGAAAATTCGGGCCAGAAGCCAACGCCTGCGTGGGCGGCAATCAGCTTTTTCACAGATGCGGGATTGTCACTTTCAAAGCCCACATTCGGCACAAAGCCTGCCTGCAGGCAAAAGCGATCACAGATGCCACGAAACTGGCGCGTGCCCGCAAGCGCAATAAAGCTCTCATCTGCAAGCTCGGCAAGCGATACGCTCTCGCGTCCGCCATATTTACCCGAATCCGATACGGCAAGAAAAATGCGTTCCTCAAAAACCTGCTCCATCGCGGCAGTCACATCATGCTCAATCACATAATCGGTCAGTACGGAAATATCGCAGTCAACCTCGCCCACACCTTGTGACAGCTTAAAATGTATGTCTGCGCGATTTTGTCGGTAGGCAATAATGGCATCTGTTACCAATGAGGTGGCGGCACGCACATTCAGACGCACAACGCTTTCCTCTCCCTTTGCCATGGCGGCAATCTCCTGTGGAATTGCCGTCAACGCGCCAAGCGGCCCACGCAGGCGCTCAAGCAGATATTCACCGTAGGAGGTCAGCCGCAGCTGTCTGCGCTCGCGCTTGAAAAGCGGTACGGCAAGCTCACGCTCCAAACGGCTGATTGCCTGGGAAAGCGCAGGCTGCGCCACGTGCAGCCTCTCTGCTGTGCGCGTCATATGCAGGCTTTCGGCCACGGCAACGAAATATTGCAGCTGTGTCAGCTCCATAATGATAACCTCCAATTATGATTTCTATTACTATTATATATTTGACATTATTATTTGTCAAGAGTATACTGTAAATAGAAACAAAAATTTCTCATGCGAGGTATCATCATGGCAGAAATTCTTGAGGTTATCATGCTCCTTTGCTTCGGACTTTCCTGGCCCGTTTCCCTTGTCAAAAATCTGCGCGCAAAAAGTGCCAGATCCACCAGCCTTGCCTTTATGTGTCTGATACTTTTCGGTTATGCCGCAGGCATCACCGCCAAGGCGATGACGGTAGGCACCAATTACGTCTTCTTTGTCTACCTCTTTAATATTGCCATGGTCATCGCAAACCTCGCTGTCACACTCCGCAACCGCCGCCGCGAGCATCGCACACAACAGGAAGAGAGCACCACTGCGCACACGCAAATCGCCCACCCCCTCGCCCACCATGCGGCGTAAAGACAAAAATCTTGCCATACCGGCATGGCTTTCGTTTATAGTAAAAGGCAATATCCACCATACGGGTGGATATTGCCTTTTTGTTACCCCGCCGCCTTGGGGATATTGGCGAGCATATTTTCAATAAAGATGCCGTACCCCGTGGTGGGGTCGCCGATGAGGACGTGGGTGACGGCACCGACCAATTTTCCGTCCTGAATAATCGGTGAGCCACTCATGCCCTGCA
>JAZOSC010000079.1:0-2390 GCA_045656925.1 Eubacteriales bacterium
CCCTCTCCGTTTTGGAGAGGGACGGCTTTTGCTATTTCAAGGGGGAATCAGCGCTGGCTGTCAAACATGCGCTGCATTTCGTCAGCAAGGTCGTCGCCGCCGGAGGCACCGCCCTGGGGTGCGGAGCTTTCCTTTTTATCAAAGCTCTTCGCCTTGGCGGGCGCCGAATAGGCGTCGGGCGCTGCATAGGAAGCGGGCGCGGACGCAGGGGCAGAGTAGGTGGCAGGCGCACCGCCCATAGAGGTATCGACAGCCTCGTCGTCGCGGCCTGCAAGGAAGCGCTTTACGCCGTTGGGCAGGTACTTGTCAACAAGACCGGGTGCGGCACGGTAAATCACCTCAAGAACGATCACGACAACCAAAAGGGTGATGATAGTGGTGCGGCGCGCGGTATCATTGTTTTCAAGAGAGTCAATCCTGAGCGCCAGCTTGTTGGCATAGCGCTTTGCCATGTTCAGCTCAAAGCGGTACTCGGCCTTGAGCTCTTCATCCTCAACCGACTTCAGCTCCTCCTCAAACTTTTCAATATCTACAAGAAGCTCGGTACGTGCTGTCACAAGCTCGTCATACTCCTCTTTGACGCCGGAGCCCTCAAGGGTGTAATCGTTCCAGAGAATTTTTACACCGCCGTCCAGGTAGGCCTGATCGCGCTCGTCAACGGTGGTGACGCCAAGTGTGCCCGTAAAGAATACACACAGAAGCAGCAGAAGGGCAACCACGTAGTGCGCGCCGCATTTTTCTGCGCTGTAGGAGCTTCTGAAATCGTCATTGTTTTCACGCAGACGGTTAAAGGAACGGGAAAAGAGAATAAAGGTAAAGATGCTGACAAGCAGGATCGCGGCAACGAGAGGGAAGGCGTTTTTCGTCAGAATCTCGGTTACGTGTGTTTTTGCAGCAGACTCTGCGGTGTATTGGTGGCCGCTGATGCTGCCTGAAGGATTGTTCAGGATTGACTGTGCAAGGGCCTCATTATACTTGGCTTGATAGACCTCCTCGACGTGAGCCGCGTTGCTGCGGTAGTACGCCTCGGCAAGATCCATATTGGTGATGTTGTTGAAGATGCAAAGCACAAAGATGAAGGAAAGCAGACCGATAAGCACTCTTGCAATGTGCTTGGGGTTGCGCTTTTCCTTCAGCATGATCTTGTTGACAGCGCGGAGCACACCGATCAGCGCAGCTGCAATGAGAATCAGCCAAAGGCCTGCGCCCATCACGAATCTGCTGCCAAACATAGCCTTGGCAAGAATGTAGAAGAAGAAGGTGGGAAGCAGGGCAGCCATTGCCTTGCCTGCGTAAAGTGACTCTAACTTTTTGAGGTCAATCCTTTTGAAGCCCGTCGCAAGGGAAAACACTCTCTTCAGTGCGGAGAAGAAGGCGATGATGGCAAAGATGACTGTGCAGATCATGAAGCCTGCAAGGAAGATCATGCCGAAAATAACGGTAAACACGTCAAGGAAATTGGTGTTGTACTTGTAATTGTCGCCGCTGTTTCTGTCAACGGCATCCGAGAAAAGGCTGACAAAGCCAATCTCGGCGCAGAGCGCGTTGAGGAAGCCCTTGTCCTCAAAAAGCGCTCTCATTTTCTCGTGATCCTCCTCGGTGAGGGAGTCGAGAATGGTAGTGATTTCCTCACGCCAGGTGGCGATGTTATCTAACTGTGTCTGCTTCCATTCGTCGCCTGCCTGCTCACTTTCCGCAAGCATTTTGTAGGTATCATTGATTTTTTGCTCTTTGAACTGTACGGAGTTGATCACGGATACGTATTTGCGGTTGGTGATCAGCTTCAGTGCATTGCCAAAGCCAATTTTTGCCTCGTCAATTTCCAGACCATCGGTAAAATAGCCGTTCTCAAATGCCTCTGCCGTTTGAACGGTGCCCATGTTAATCGTAAACACCGGCAAAAAGGTGCCGATGAGTAGAAGAACGGAAAGCACAACCAAAACGATTGCAGAAACGAGAGAATAGATTTTCTTCGCTGTTGCGTTCATAAGATGTTATCCTCCTATTAAAATATAATGTATGGGTAAGCAACATCTTCATTATATGCCTTTTCCCAAAAAAGTCAATCCTTTTTGGCAAAAAGAACACAAAATCGCCAACAATTGCGCCTTTTTTCCGACAAGAGGCGCGACGAAAAACACATATTAAAACAGAAAGCCGTACAGGCATTCTACGATAAAATTAAAGCAAAAACCACCTCCATTATCGGATTGACAGATAAAATGAGGTGGTTTTGATATTTTATTTCAGAAGCTTTCGTTTCGGCCTGCTTCATGCTCGTCCTTAATAAAAGGTGGCAACCGTTTGCCGAGGCGGCGTGGTAATGGCGACGTCGGTAGCATAAAGCATCGGCCCATCGCCGCCGTAAAGCTTGTGGCGCTCTACGCGCA
>JAZOSC010000080.1:0-2552 GCA_045656925.1 Eubacteriales bacterium
GCGCCGACCTCGGCAGGAGCCTCGATCTTTGCCGCCTGCTCCATTTTTTGCTTGGCTTCCTCGCGCGCGGAGGTCTTGCCCTCGGGCTTGATATCGCCTGCGCGGAGCAATGCCATTTTGGTCATCATCGGGCCGACAAGCTCGTAGATGAGAACGGCCATCAGTGTAATATTGGAGATGACCATACCCTCGGCACCAAGTGCGTCCTTGGCCTTGATTGCCATGCCGAGTGCTACGCCTGCCTGGGGCAGAAGAGTAATGCCGAGATATTTGACAATGTTGCTGTCGCATTTGGTGAATTTTGCGCTTGCATATGCACCCATGTATTTACCTGCGGAGCGAGCAAGGATATAGACAATGCCGATGACGACAATGGCAAGGTCACCAAAGACGGAAAGCTCCAGCTCGGCACCGCTTAAGACGAAGAAAAGAATGAAGATGGGGGCAGTCCAACGGTCAAGTCTGTCCATCAGCTCCTCGGAAAAGTCACAGGTGTTGCAGAATACCGTGCCCAGCATCATGCAGGTGAGCAGAGAGGAGAAGGCAACGTGTACGCCGCCGATGTCGAATTTAAGCATCGAGAGCGCAACGGTCAGTAAAACGAAGGCCACGGACATGGAAAGACGCTTTGAACGGGAATGGAAGAAGCGCTCAAAGTAAGTAATCAGGAAGCCCATCACGGCACCGAGCAGGAGCGAAAGTACAACCTCGAGCAGCGGCTCAATAATGATGGAAATCACGTCAAGCGCACCCGAAAGTAGGGCCTTTGCCACGCCGAAGGAAACGGCAAAGAGAATGAGGCCCACGGCATCGTCCAGTGCAACGACGGGGAGCAGAATATCGGTAAGCGGGCCCTTTGCCTTGTACTGACGGACAACCATCAGGGTAGCGGCAGGCGCGGTTGCCGAGGCAACGGCACCAAGCACGATAGCGGCAGGCAGGGGCAGCTTGTCTGGCATTGCAAAGTGGAGCGCAATCAAAGCGGCATCTACAAGCGCGGTTGTAACAACAGCCTGGAAAATGCCGATGGCAGTTGCCTGCTTGCCGATTTTTTTCAGCTGGGGCAAACGGAACTCGTTGCCGATGGAAAAGGCGATGAAGCCGAGTGCCACGTCACAAATTATACCGAAGCTCTTGACGTTTGCGGCACTGGTGAAGCCCAGGCCCGGTACGCCGATTGCACCAAGCATGTAGGGGCCGATCAGAATACCTGCAATGAGATATGCGGTAACGGCGGGGAGAGAAGCCAGCTTTGCTAAGCGGGAGAGCATCAGACCTGCAATCAGCGCAATGGCAAGTGGGAGTAAGGTTTCCATAAAAGATATCACCTCTGTTGTATTTTAGCTGTTCTTTAGCCAACTGATTATAGCATTAAAAAAGGTCAAAGTCAATACTTTTATACATATTTATTATAAATGTATTCATACGTTTTTTGCATAGAACAGCTGTGCGGCGTTTGGCTTGGCAAAATCACTCAAAAAGCCGCCGTGCGGCGGCTTTTTTACTGTAGCAAATTGATATCGGTGAATATACGAAGGGCGAGGGGCGTGTCGGTGGCAACCGACAGGATGTATGCGTCGCCACCTGCAAAAACGGTGTCGGTGACGAGAGGGCTGGTCAGGGTGTCGATGTCCGAAAGGCGCAGGCCGCCCTTCGCCGCCTTGAAAACAGCCTCCTTGCCCGTGAAGCAGGTGAGCAGGAACGCGTTTTTTTCAGACGGGGGCAGATTTTCCAGCACAGCACGCTCGCTTGTGGTAAGCAGCCGTGCGGCGAGAGCCTTGTCTTTGTGGGGACGCACACGCTCGACATCAATGCCGACGGGTGCGTGCGAAACGGCAACGGCCAGCAATCCGTCGCTATGGGAAAGGGAAAACTCTGCCTCGGCAACCGACCAGGCGCCGCTTTTCTCCTTTGAGAAGCATAAATCGGCTTCGTTCAATCCAAGGCTTTTTTCAAGGCCGTAGCAAAGAAGCTGCCAGACGTAGTGCTTTTCGCGTCTGACGCGCTCGTTTGCCGTACCCTCGATTTCAGCGCGTCGCGACGCGCAAAGCACAGGCGAGGAGGGGGTTGCTTCAGGTAGCCTTGCAATATAGACGTCAACAAGCGGTTGGCCTGCGACGCCCGTGAAGCTATGCTGCGTTGTGGACATAATAACCTCCGAAAGGAAGGGAACTTTCTTTTATTATATTGCTTGCGAGGGAATTTGTCAATCGTGCATCAAGGTGCAGGCAAAACCGCAAACCTCGCACCGTGCTATGCACGGTGTGGGTTCTCGCACCCCCTACCCGACAAAACAAAAAGACCAGCTGAATGCTGGTCTTTTTTTGCTTGTGAAGAGCGGACAAAAAAGATATTTTTAAGTGTTTTCGTATGGACTTGAACCCACGTACCAAATCACGCCGCAGGCGTGCATGGAATCAATGCAAAGCATTGTATGGAATCCGTTGCAAGACGGTATGGAATCAAGCCGCAGAAAATACACCTTCGGTGATGCCATGCGCCTACGGCGATACCATACACGCTTACGCGTGATTCCATACCAAGCCTGCGGC
>JAZOSC010000081.1:0-3726 GCA_045656925.1 Eubacteriales bacterium
CCTTTAAGGTCTCCCAGACCTTTGTAAAAAATTCCTGCATAAATTCAATCCTATCCTTTCTTATGCGTAATATTAAAATGTATTCTTATACGGTCGGATACAGCACATCTTCATAATCAGCGGGAAGTGCTCCGCCACAAACCAAGGAAAAACGCACACCGTCCGCTACTGAAATTGCCGTTACACGGAATGTGCCATCAGCAGAAGTGAGATAAAGGAGTGGCTTTTGCCCTGCCACGCGCTGTAATCTTTCCACCATGGCACCAAAGCACTCGGTAAGCAACGGCTCGTCCAGCACGCGGGCTAAAAGCACCGCACAGGCACCCAGCGTTGCCCTGTTTTCCGCAGGGCTAAAGGGATTTGCCCTTATAGCATCCCCCACGCCAAGGCGCGCCAAGCGCGCCGCCACAAGCTCCGCAAATCCGCTTTCGCTCCCGCTTACCACCAGCGCAAGCGCGCGCAAAACCGCCGTATTGCGCTTCTCAATATATTCAAAAAGCAATTCCCCGACAGGAAAATCTTCGCCTTCAAAGGATACGGTAGTTTCAAGGGTAATGTCCGCCCCCTGGCTTGTCAGGGCATCTGTCAAGGTAAGTGCCACAGCAAGATGACAGGCAAGGTCGGAAGAAACTGCACTATCCCCTGCTACGTGATAAAAAAGCGCATGTGTTGTGGCATCGGCAACAACCGCGCCCACGGCGCCCTGTGGTGCCACCCGCAACGTTTCGGCCGTTTCCAGCAGCGCATATCTGGCAGGCACCACAAAGGCACGCTCTATCACATATTCACACAGCATGCAGCTACGCACGGTATACCCCTCGGTTGCCTCGGTTGGTGCCACCACGGTATCGGAAAACGTGTGTGCGCGCACAGCAATATCGGCAGGAACCGCTACAGATTCGGTCACACCCTCATGGCAAATCTTACAGTACCGCACCACGGTACCCGCCGTCAGGCAGGTGGCCACCACCACGTCATAACGGTTGCCGTATACGTGTGTATGCGTATCATTGCTGTAGGTGTGGGCGGTTTTCTCTGCTGTGCAGGCTGTGAGCAACAGCACACACAGCAAAAAAAGTGCACACAATCTTACTTTTCCCATACCGCCCACTCCTTTCCTCACAATTTTATTCTATCAAGGGCCTTGCCGTCAGCGCAATCAGCAGCCTCTTGCTATCCGGCTGAACGCTTGCCTCGTGTGCCGCACGGTTGCGATGCAGCGCGCCGCACCGCCTGCAGCGATAAATAATCACGTATCCTTTTTTGGCGTCCGGCACGCAGGAAATCGGCTCCATTTCCCCGCCGCAGGTATTGGCGCGATCCCCCGGATTCACATCCACGTGCAGACTCCACAGGCAAAAGGGACAATGGTCACGTGAGGTATAGCCCAGTGGCAGAACCTCCCGTCCGCAATGCGTGCAGACAAAGCCGTTATCGTTTTTAGAAAATCTTTTTGCTTCCATATTCCTGATGAAACACGCCGCATAATGCGGCGTTTTTGTTATTTCTTCCGTGCGATGGCAGCCTTTGCCTTCGCCGCAATGTTTTCAGGCGTCAGGCCGTAGGCCTCAAGCAGTGCAGGCACAGTACCGGAGCGACCGAAGGTATCCTCAATGCCAACACGCAATACGGGAACAGGCGTGCTCTCGCAAACAGCCTCGCAAACAGCGGCACCCAGACCGCCAATCACGCTATGCTCCTCCACGGTCACAATTGCGCCCGTTTCTGCAGCAGCCCTTACCACAATCTCTTTGTCAAGAGGCTTGATCGTGTGTATGTTGATCACGCGTGCGGAAATTCCCTCCGCCGCAAGGCTGTCAGCCGCCGTCAATGCCAGATGGACGGGCAGGCCCGTTGCAATAACGGTCACATCCGTACCCTCGCGCATCGTCACGCCCTTGCCAAGCTCAAACCGATAGTCTGCGCCGTTGAGAACGGGAACTGCCGACCTGCCAAAGCGCATATAAACAGGGCCGTTGTGCAGAATTGCCGCCTCAACCGCCGCGCGTGCCTCAACCGCATCGGCAGGGTTGATAATCGTCATGCCGGGAATTGTCCGCATCAATGCAATATCCTCGTTACACTGATGGGTTGCACCGTCCTCGCCAACGGTAATACCTGCGTGTGTTGCACCAATTTTGACGTTGAGGTGAGGGTAGCCCACCGAGTTGCGGATCTGCTCAAAGGCGCGGCCTGCCGCAAACATCGCAAAGGTGGAGGCAAAGGGAATCTTA
The DNA here is from genome assembly GCA_045656925.1 of Eubacteriales bacterium. Classification (GTDB taxonomy): domain Bacteria; phylum Bacillota; class Clostridia; order Oscillospirales; family CAG-272; genus Firm-07. Next base: position 2,235 of record JAZOSC010000081.1, read on the forward strand.
CCTGCAGCGGCAAGACCTGCTGCAACCGAAATCATATTGCCCTCTGCAATACCGCAGTTAATGTGACGTGCAGGGTACTTTTTCTTAAAAATACCCGTTTTGGTTGCCGCCGCAAGGTCAGCATCCAGAACAACCAAATCATATTTTTCGCCAAACTCGGCCAGCGCGTTGCCGTAGGCCTCTCTCGTTGCAATCTTATCTGCCATGATATACCTCCTTACAACGCCGCTTTCAATTCTTTGACGGCCTGCTCATACTGCTCATCATTGGGCGCCGAACCGTGCCAGCCAGCCTGATTTTCCATAAAGGATACGCCCTTGCCCTTTACCGTTTTCAAAATGATGGCGGTGGGCTGCCCCTTTACGGCTCTTGCCTCGGCCAATGCCGCAGCAATCTCATCAAAATCGTGACCGTTGATGACAATCACATGAAAGCCGAAGGCACGCAGCTTCGCGTCAAAGGGCGTAGGGTTCATCACCTCGGCAATAGGGCCGTCAATCTGCAGACCGTTCCAGTCAATCATCACACAAAGATTGTCAAGATGATAATGGGCGGCAAACATACACGCCTCCCAGACCTGGCCCTCCTCGCTCTCGCCGTCGCCGACAACGGTATAGGTGCGGTAGTCAAGCCCGTCCAGCTTGGCAGCAAGCGTCATGCCACAGGCGGCAGAAATACCAAGACCGAGCGAGCCTGTGCTCATATCCACGCCGGGGGTGCCCTTCATATCAGGGTGTCCCTGCAGATAGGAATCAATTTTACGCAGCGTCACCAAATCCTCACGGGGGAAGAAGCCCCTTTCGGCAAGCACAGCGTAAAGGGCGGGCGCAGTATGTCCCTTGGAAAGCACGAAACGATCACGCGTGGGTGCCTTGGGCTGCTTAGGATCCACGTTCATCTCACAAAAATAAAGATAAGTCAGAACGTCTGCAATCGAGAGCGATCCGCCGGGGTGGCCCGATTTTGCGGCGTGCACCTGGTCAAGAATATCCACTCTTACCTGTCTTGCAATTCTGGCAAGCTCCTGATTTTTTGGCGTTTCCATAATTTCCTCCTTGCGCCCGACGCGGAGCGTTAATAATCATAAATACATTATAATATTTTAATAGGTTGCTGTCAAGTGTCCCCACCAAAAAAAGCGGAAAAGGTATATTTTTGCTATTTTTTGTCTGTAACAGGTTTTGCTGCACGGGACACGCAAGCGCGCAGACTGCAGCGGACAAAGCGGTCAAAAATCCCGCACACAAAAAATAGCGGCTCACCGAAAGCGGAAAAAGCAAATCCCGAAAACCTCACCTTCCCTGCCGAAAAAGGCACGACTTTTCACAGCCCCGCGACAGCGTACAAACCTATGCGCCAGAAGGGTTTTGCACAGTTTCCACAGGGTTTTCCACAGGCTGACCGTCTTTTTCCACGCGGAAACACCTCTTTCCGTTTTTGGAAATTTCGGACGATTGAAGGGCCTATTCTTTCCACCGAGCGTGAAAATTTG